>CAMPKL010000154.1 GCA_946887065.1 uncultured Bryobacterales bacterium | reverse complement strand
GGCATATTGCGACGATAAACCCGTGGTCTTCGGCACGCGCACGAGTCCGGAGTTCATCTGGGCTGGGGCCAACATGGGCGCGTTTTTGCGCTGGGGCAACTGGGCCGTGGCGAAGATGACCGAGGCCTTGTTCAACACATCGATCCTAACGGACATGGGTTGCACGTATCGGCTGCTGCATCGCGAGGCGCTGGAGACGATCCGCCCCCACCTGACGATTGGAGGTTCGCACTTCGGGCCGCAGATCTTGTTGGAAGTGATCCAGCACAAGATACCGTTTGTGGAGATCCCGCTGAACTATTGCGAGCGGGTGGGCGAGTCTTCCGTAACCGGAGACTTCTGGAAGAGCTGGAAATTGGGTTGGCGGATGATTTTTCTAGTGCTCGAATATCGCTTTGGCCTGCACCGGCGGGACCGGCAGGAGTGGGCCCGCGATGTGATGGCCCCGGCGCTTGGCAACCTAGCGGCACGACTACGCATGGAGTCGCCGGAGAAGACGATTCAATCAACCGAAGCGCCCGTTAAACGCTAGGGCCGAACCCGATGGATCATGCGCGGGAACGCGATCGTCTCGCGCACGTGCTCGATGCCGCAGATCCACGCGACGCAGCGTTCAATGCCCATGCCGAAGCCGCCGTGCGGCACGGAACCGTATTTACGCAGGTCGAGGAACCAATCGAAAGCCTCGCGCGGCAGGCCGTGTTCGTCGATCTTTTTCACTAAGTCGTCGTATTCGTGAATGCGCTGGCCGCCGCCGATGAGTTCACCGTAGCCTTCAGGCGCGATGACGTCGACGCCTAGCGCGACTTCCGGGCGAGAGGGATCAGGCCGCATGTAGAAGGCCTTGATCTCCGTGGGAAAACGATGGACCATGATGGGCCGGTCGTAGCCTTCGCTTAACAGTCCTTCGTCCGTGTTACCAAAGTCGGCGCCCCACTGGATCTCGCTGCCTTTCGCTTGCAGCGTTTTGACCGCATCGTCGTATGCCATCCGCGGAAAGGGGCGCTTGACCGACTCCAGTTTGGAGTTGTCGCGTTCCAACGTCTTGAGTTCTTGTTGACGTTCCTCAAGCACGCGGGCGACAACATACTCGACGAACTCCTCGGCGAGGTCCATGATGCCGTCGAGTTCAACGAAAGGCATCTCGGGCTCCACCATCCAAAATTCGGTGAGGTGCCGGCGGGTCTTTGATTTCTCGGCGCGAAACGTGGGGCCGAAGCAGTACACTTTGCCCAGCGCCATCGCCGTGGCTTCGCTATAAAGTTGCCCCGACTGCGACAGATAAGCCGAGCCGAGATCGAAGTAAGGCGTCTCAAACAGCGTCGTCGTGCCTTCGCAAGCGGCAGGCGTCAAGATCGGCGTGTCGGCCAGCGTGAAGCCGTTGTTGTCGAAGAAGTCGCGAGAGGCTTTGACCACCGAGTGCCGCACTCGGGCGATGGCATGCTGTAGGCGGCTGCGCAACCAGAGGTGCCGGTGATCGAGCAAGAAGTCGATACCGTGCTCCTTGGGCGTGATCGGAAAGGGATCTTCGGCGCTGACGGCTTGCAAGATCTCGATCGCCTCGACTTCGATTTCGTAGCCGCCCTCGGCACGTTCTTCCGCACGCAGTTGTCCTTGGACCCGCACGGAGCTCTCTTGTGTCAGGTGCTTGGCGACCTCAAAGATCTCGTCGCCGACGGTGGCTTTGACGACGACGCCCTGTATAAAGCCGGTGCCGTCTCGGAAGATCGGGAAGGCGATCTTGCCTGATTTGCGCAGGTTGTGTACCCAGCCCTGCAGGACGACGGTCTGACCCGCGAAGTCGGCGGCTTTCTCGATGGTGATGCGCGGAGCGTCAGTCATGGGCCAGCAGGTCCTCTAGACGGCTGAATGAATCGGACGCGATCTGGACGGGTTTATCCCGCTCGGGGTCCTCGATCAAATCCATGACCCACGGCGTGCCGCTGGGGAGTGTGCGCAAAGCCTTAATGGCCCGTTCCCAGTCGATCGTGCCGCCTTGTTCGACCACCGGAGCGCGGCGCGAATCACTTTCGCCGTCGTTATCGCTTACATGCACTAGGCGGACGCGCTGACGCATCGCTTCCAGTTCTGCCGTGACGCCGCCGGCCCGATGCGCGGCGCCCGTATTGAAGCAAAACGAGATGGGCAGATGCGTAGTCTCAAGCAGCAGATTGAGCCGGGCGGCTGAAGACATCTCGTTGGCGATGTTTTCGATCAGCAGTTCGGTGTGCAGTTGCCCAGCCAGAACGTTCAACTCGTCGAGAGCGTTGAACGCTGCATCTGCCCGGACCTGGTTATAGTCTTCGCCTTCTACGCCGACGTGTTGAACGACGAACTCGCAGGGGATCAAATCGGCGATTTCAAGAGCTCGTTTGACCTCATCTGTTGCTTTGATGCGCTCGGCTTTTTCCTTGTGGGTAATGGCGATCAAAGAATGGGGATTTTCAGATTCATCGTAGTGGACGGGCGCATGCAACGCGGTGACACGCATCTCCGAGTCCCGGAACCAATGACTCAGCTCTTCAATCTGACTGCGCTGACGGTAGTTCAGATGCGGCATGGAACAGTAGAGTTCGACTTCCTTGACGCCCGCTCGCGCCATCCGATCGAGCAAGGCCGTGGTGAGTCGAGCCCGGCTCAACAGCTGTGTGGAAAATACGCGGCGCATGGGAGAGAAGGATTGATTGTATCGGATTAGCGGCGGAGCGATTAGGCTAGGGAAGATGTCTGCAACGCTTCCCGCTTTGCGTAGGGAACTCGACATTATGCCCTCTCCGCTGGAGGATCGACCGGGCCTGCTAATGCGCGACCCCTTTCAATACACCGAGCAGACGATTATTGTGCCGCCCCTGTTGGCGCGAGCGTTGCGGTTTTTCGATGGCCGGCATACCGAACTCGATCTAAAAGCCTACCTGGCCAAGGCAACGGGCGAGTTGGACGTAAGCGAGTTGTCGAAGCACTTTCTTGGCGCCCTGGAATCGGGGGGATTCTTGGAGTCGGAGACGTACTTTCGACTGAAAGAAGAGAAGCGCCGGGCGTTCGCCGAGGCGTCCGCGAAGGAACCGGCACATGCTGGTTCCGCATACGAAGACGAACCAAGCGCCTTGCGGCAGCAGCTTGATGGCTGGGGCGTGGACGGCGCAGACGCGGACGAACAGACGGCGCGATTGGTCGGGATCGCCGCGCCGCACGTGAGTCCGGAAGGCGGCTACCGCAGCTATGCCGCAGTCTACCGCCGCCTGCGGCCTGAACACGCCGGCAAGACCTTCGTGATCTTGGGCACTTCGCATTACGGGCAGGGCGAGAAGTGGGGGCTCACCAGGAAGTCTTACAACACTCCCCTGGGGCCGGTGGAGACGGACCAAGAGTTCGTGGAGGCCTTGGCGAAACGAGCGGGCAGCTCCATAGAGATGGAGGACTACTGTCACGCCTCCGAGCATTCGATTGAGTTCCAGACGGTCTACCTGCAGCATGTGCTCGGGCGCCGCCTGCCCGAAGGGGAGCGGCTGAGGGCTGTACCGATCCTGTGCGGCGGGCTCAGCGAGAGTTTGTACCACGGCGGCCAGCCGGAAGACAACGATGATGTTCAGCGGTTTTTCGACGCGTTGGGGGAGACGGCGGCGGAGCGCGGGGACCAGTTGGTGTTCGTCCTTGGGATTGACTTAGCGCACATCGGCAGCCGTTATGGCGACGCTTCCCCGGCAGAGGCGGAAAAGGGGGCTCTGGCGGAGGTGCGACATCGGGATGCAGAGCGCTTAGCGCGAGTCGCGGCCGGGGACCTGGCTGGCTACTACGCGCTGGTCGAGCCCAACCACGACGACTTGCGCTGGTGCGGCCACGGACCGCTCTATACGTTCTTGGCGAGCGCGAAGAGTTTCCAAGGTCGCGTACTCAGTTACGAGCAGTGGAACATCGACCCGCAGTCGGTGGTGAGCTTTACCGGCATGGAGTTCCGTGAAGTCTAGCGATCCACTCCCGTGTCACGCCATTCGCCGGTCCGCGCGGACTCCAACACCATGTCGCAAACCTTCTGTGTTTGCAATGCGTTGCGGAAGTCCGGCTGGACCGGCTTACCGGTTTCCAGGCCGATGACAAAGTCAGCGAGCGCGTTCAGGAAGGTGTGCTCGTAGCCGATAGTCGTGCCGGGCACCCAGTAGCGGTCCATATAGGGGTGCTCGGAGTTGGTGACATGGACCTTACGCCAGCCGGTGAGGTGGTCTTCGATCTTCTTGCCGGACTGCTTTTGCAGGTACTCGAAATATTGCAGATACTCGGGCTCTTCGAGATCGAAGTAGAGACTGCCGTCGGCGCCGTTGAGCTCAAACGTATTGAAATTTTTGCGTCCACGGGCGTAACGCGTTGATTCAAAAGTGCCTAACGAACCATTGGCGAATTCCGCCAGGAACAGGCAAGCATCGTCGATGCCGACCGGCTGCACTTCGCCGGTGACGGCGTGCCTACGCTCTTTGACGAACGTCTCCGTCTTCGCCGTGACTCGGGTGATGGGTCCGTTGAGCCACATGGCTGTGTCGATGGAGTGGGCCAGCAAATCGCCGGTGACGCCCGATCCGGCGTCGGCGATGTCCAGCCGCCACAAGGCTGCGCCGCCCTGGGGAACGTCCTCGGCAATCGTCCAGTCCTGCAGGTAGGTGGCGCGGTAGTGGAACGGACGGCCGATGCGGCCCTCGTCGACGACCTGCTTGGCCAGGGCGATGGCCGGGACGCGACGATAGTTGAACCAGACCATATTCGGAACGCCGGCCTTTTCGACGGCGGCTGTCATCTGTTCGGCTTCGGCGACGTTCATCGCCAGCGGTTTCTCGCACAGGATCATCTTGCCGGCCTGGGCCGCGGCGACGGCAATCTCCTTATGGAGGCGGTTGGGGGCCCCGATGTCGATGAGATCGATGTCGTCGGCGTCAATCAATTTCCGCCAATCGGTCTCGATCCGCTCGTAGCCCCATCGATCGGCAAAAGCCTTTGTTTTCTGTGGATTGCGGGCGGCAACTGCCTTCAAAACCGGCCGGTGCTCCACGTCGAAAAAATCGTTGAGACGCTTGTACGCGTTTGAGTGGGCGCGGCCCATGAAACCGTAGCCGATCATTCCAACCCTGAGCTGTTTTGCCATGAATCCTCGCTGAGTTTCCGGATGGTGAGAGTGTGCGTATCTGACCGGGACGATTGTAATACAAGGACTTTCGCGCCAGCGCTAGCTAGGTGTTTTCACGGAACTTTGGACTTGCAAGATTGAGAATCATGGGTGATACTGCTCAATAGAGAAAATGATGACGGGACGAAGACCCCGGAATTAAATTTGCGGACAGCCCGGCTCAGAGCGTCAATCAAGCCCTTGCTCCTAAGGGACATTAAATCAACAACTTTGACGCCCTTCCGAAGTCGAACCCAGATAGCTGACTGGCAAGGATCAATCGTATGGCACGCTTAACGTGATGTTAAGCGTGTGAGAAATCGCGGCGTTTTGCGCCGTAAGCGCGGCGACCCAGTTCGTCGCCCGCTGCCGCCTGAGGTTCGTACCCAGACGGCGAAAGGAGGCCCTCGTGGAGCAGTTTGAAGAGCAATTCTCCAACAGAAAAGATCCGTTGGCTGCCGTCGCGCTAGAAGACGGCGACACGCCGGTGGTAGACGACGAAGAGGAAGGCGTAGACGACAAAGACAGCGATGGCGCTGATGGAGCCGCCGAGGCTTCCAGCGGCCCCGAGGAAGCGCTCTACACAGACGATCCGGTCCGTGTCTACCTGAGGGAGATGGGCGCGGTGCCGCTGCTGACCCGCCAAGGCGAGGTAAATCTTGCCCAGCGCATGGAGCGCGGCACCTTCCAGGTCGAGCGCGCCCTGGCGCGTTCCGGGATCGTTGTGCGTTCCTACTGCGCCTTGCAGGATCATCTGGACAAGGGCGAGATCGAGATTCATACCGTGATCGCCGGCGGCGATCCGGAAGAGTCTCAATCCGATAAGCAAAAGCGCTTCAAGAAGGCCCTGCAAGACTTCGCCGACGTCGCGGCCCTGCGCAAGCAGCTGCTCAAGATGGAAAAGAAGATCGAGGCGACGCCAACCCGGAACGTCAACGTGTTGCGCCGTTTGAGCTGGGACCGCAAGAGGCTGATCGTCAAGATCCAGCGCGGGATCATGGCTCTTCCTTTGCAACCCAAGATCTGGACGGGTTACCAGGAACAGCTCGCAGCGGCGAAGAAGGAGCTCGAAGGGCTGCGGGCGGAGATGGATGCGATTCGCGCCGAAGGTCGGGCCAAGACCGCCGACTACCGCCGCGCCAAACAGGCCCTTGAAGCGCGAGAGAGCGAGATGGGCGACTCGCTCGAGAGTTTGCGTGCGGCCCTGCGCCGTTTGATCATCGGTCAGCGTACGGCTGAGTCCGCCAAACAAGCCTTGGTCGAGGCCAACTTGCGCCTCGTCGTCTCGGTGGCCAAGAAGTACGTCAATCGCGGTCTGCACTTGCTGGACTTGATTCAGGAAGGCAACATCGGCCTGATGCGCGCGGCCGAAAAGTTCGAGTACCGGCGCGGCTACAAGTTCTCGACCTATGCCACCTGGTGGATCCGCCAGGCGATCACTCGGGCGATTGCTGATCAGTCCCGCACAATCCGTATCCCCGTGCACATGAACGAGTCGATGAACAAGTTCTTGCGGGCCTCGCGCGAATTGGAGAAGGAATTCGGACGCGCCCCGACGAACGAAGAAATCGGCGAGCGGATGGAGATCTCCCCGGAGAAAGTCCAAAAGTTGAAGACGATCTCACGCGATCCCGTGTCCTTGGAGACCCCTGTCGGCCGGGACGGCGAATCAGCCTTGGGCGACCTGCTCGAAGACAAGTGGGTCGGCTCGCCCGTGGACGCGGTCATCGACTCGAACGTCCGCGGCGAAACCGCCGACGTGCTGAAGACGCTTTCTCCCAAGGAGGAGAAGGTGATCCGGATGCGCTTTGGCATCGGTTGCGATCGCGAACACACGCTCGAAGAGATCGGGCATGAGTTCACGGTGACCCGCGAGCGAATCCGCCAGATTGAAGCGAAGGCCCTCCGGGCGTTGCGCGGCCCCGACCGGGCGCGCCGCCTTAAGGCCCTCATGGCGGCGGTCAACGTCTCAGAAGACTACGCTTCCAAACCCCGCTAACAACAACGAACCGCGCCGGCAACACCCGGCGCGGTTTTTTCGGCCTCCGATTAAGCGTCTACACCTAGCAATCTTGGGGCAATACTGCATTCGTTCGCGGCCCTGCAAGAAGCTACGATAGTCACTTGCCGGGAGCCCCCCCTCGATCCGAGAGTTCGCTCTCGGTGGTCATACCCGCTTACAACGAAGAAGCCCGGTTGCTTCCGACGCTGCATCGGACCGCGGAATACCTCGCTTCGGCGGGTTTCGCTTCATCCGAGATCCTGGTGGTCGACGACGGCTCTAAGGACGGGACTGCCGAATTGGTTCGCCAGGCGGCGCCGCGCCTAGAACGGCCTGCCCTAGCCATACGGGTCATCTCCAACCCCGGAAATCGGGGTAAGGGCTACAGCGTGCGCAACGGCATGCGCAGCTCAGCGGCGGATTGGGTGCTGTTCAGCGATGCGGACTTATCGGCCCCCATCG
>CAMPKL010000153.1 GCA_946887065.1 uncultured Bryobacterales bacterium | reverse complement strand
CCCCTATAATGAAGGGCGTCGGGGCGATAGGCGCTGCTGACCAGTGGGCAAGAGCCCACTTTTTTATTGCCCAAAGAGCATGTCAGAGCTGTCACGAGACCTTGAATCGCGCGTGAAGGCGATCGCTGAGCGTGTGGCTCAGTACGAGGGCCTTGAGGTCGTCGAGGTGCAGTGGAAAGGCTCGGGCCGGGGTTTGCTGCGAATTTTCGTGGACAAACCGGGCGGCGTGTTGCTGGATGACTGTGCCGCGGTTTCGCGGCAAGTGTCGACGATTTTGGACGCGGAAGACGTTGTGCCGGGCGGCGCTTACCAATTGGAGGTTTCGTCGCCTGGGTTAGATAGAAAGCTGCTAAAGCTCTCGGATTATCAACGGTTTGCCGGCTGTAAGGTGAAGGTTAAGTTGAAAGCTCCGCTGGATGGACGCCAGCAGTTTACGGGTGTTTTGTCGGATCCTGCCGAAGACGGCTTCGCGCTGGAAATCACTCCGGCGGAGACGGTTCGGCTACGGTTCGAGGATGTCCAGCAGACCCGCTTGGTGGTCGAGATTTAGAGCGTACGACGAGGAAGTATAGAAAGATGCCAGGGATTTATTCACAGATCGAAGATCTCAGCAAGCTTAAGGGGATCGATCCGGCCATCGTTATGGAAGCGGTGCGGGATGCGATTCTCGTCGCGGCGCGGAAGTATTACAAATCGAAAGAGGACCTGGTCTCGGTAGTGAACGTGGAGACGGGCAACGTCGAGGTCTATGCCGTGAAGACGGTCTCCGACCTGGTGGCCGACTCCGCCAAGGAGATCTCGATCAACGAAGCGAAAAAGATCAATAGGGACGCGCGGGTGGGGGATACCTTACGCTTCCAGAAGCCTACCGACGCACTGGGCCGCATCTCGGCGCAGATGGCGAAGCAGGTGATCTTTCAAAAGATTCGCGAGGCGGAGCGGGATCGGATCTGCGAAGAGTTCCAGGATCGCTTGGACAATCTGGAAACCTGCACGATCAAGCGCAACGAAGGCCCGGACCTGATCGTGGACTTGGGACGCACGGAAGCGCGTTTGCCCAGGCGCGAGCAGTCGCGGCTGGAGAGTTTTTCCATTGGCGATCGCGTGCGGGTGATCATCAAGCAAATCGAGCGTGTGGGCAGAGGCCCAGCGGTGGTGGTTTCGCGCGCTTCCGAAGAGCTGGTCAAGCGGCTGTTCGAGCAGGAAGTTCCCGAGATTTACGACGGCACGGTTCAAATACAGGCTTGCGCTCGCGAGGCTGGCGAACGCACCAAGGTGGCGGTGATTTCCAACGACCGCGATGTGGATCCGGTGGGCGCCTGCGTGGGCATGAAGGGCATGCGCGTGCAGTCGATCATTCGAGAACTGCGCGGCGAGAAGATCGACATCATTCAGTACTCGGAAGATCCAGTGGAGTTGGCGGCGCGGGCGCTTAGCCCGGCGCGGATCTCACGCGTGCAGGTGGTGGACCCGGTTACAAGGCACCTGGAAGTCGTGGTCGACGAGACGCAATTGTCGTTGGCGATCGGCAAGAAAGGCCAGAACGTCCGCTTGGCCGCCAAGCTCTTGGGCTGGAAGATCGATATCAAGAGCGAGGAAGACAAGCGTCTGGAGATGGAAGACGCCATGGCGGCGTTGAGCGGTTCGGCGACGCCGGTGAGCGTGCTGATCGATTTCGGGCTGCCCGAGGACGTGGCGGACAAGTTGATCGAGGCCGGCTCCGCGACGGTTGAAGCCTTGGCTGACATGACGCCGGAGATGCTGCAACAGGTGGAAGGCATGAACGCCTCCGTCTTGGAGCAGATTCAGTTGTCCGTAAACGGCTACTACGGCCAGTTCGAGCCGCAGCAGGCTTACGCCGTGGAGCCGGGCGAGGAAGGCTATTCGGAAGAAGAAGCCGCGCAGGCCGCAGCCGCGGTGCCCGCCGGCGCGTTCGTCATGCCCGGTCTGCCGGAAGAGGGCGCGGGCGTCGAGGACGACGATGACGACGAGATACCGTTTGAGGACTTTGATACGATGAAGATGCCGCGTGTCTCCGTGGCGTCCGCCCACCCGGCGGATGATGATTCGAACTACAAAGACAAGGACGAATCCGAAGACGACGAGACGGCAGCGGCAGAGTCCCGGTCGGAAACCGATTAGGACGAATCCCGTGAACGCAAATGAGGGCTAGCGGTGATGTGAATTAGGACGTAAGCGCACGGAGGCGGTTTGGTACGGACATCGAACAAGATTCGGATTAACGAGTTAGCGAGAGAACTTGAGGTCAAAGCCGGCACAATTATTGATTTGTTGCCGGAGCTAGGGGTCGATGAGAAAAAGACTCACTCCAGTTCAATTGATGACGCGACCGCCAAGAAGCTGCGTGAACGCCTACACGGGGCTGCCGAGGAATCGGAGCCTGAGCCTTTACCGGAATTAGAACTGCCCGCGCCTCGCCGCGCTGCTACACCTGCTCCTACGACTACCGCTCCACAAGTACCTGTGCGTCCATCTATTCCTGTTGTTCGCGGCGGCGGCCCGATTAAACCGCCGGTATTGCGTCCCCCCTTGGTAACGGCTCCGAGAACGGCCGCCGGGGAAGGAGCGGCCGTGGCCACGCCCGCCGTTCGGCCCATGGCCCCGCCGCGGCCCGCGCCGCCGATGCCTGCGGCGCCGTCTGCTCCTGAAGCTGCGCCTGGGCGGCCTGATATTCCGAAGATTCCGCGCCGTGCGCCGGAACGTGGGGCGCCGCCTGTTCGGCGCGCCGTTCCCGCGACCCCGCAGCAGCGCCCGACGCCAGGCGCCGCGGCGCCGCCCCCCCGGCCAATGGGCGTGCCGGGCGCCCCGACGAGGCAACCGCCTCGGCCGCCGCAAGCGCCGTCGTTTCGCCGAGGCCCGACGAATCTACCTGGACAGCAGCCTTCGGCGCCGGGACCCCGTCCTGGGCGGCCGGCTGGCCCTGGAGCGGCTGAACTACGGCCGCAAGGACCGGGCGCGCCGCAAGCAAGACAGGCTCCGGGAATTGTTCCGGGGCAGCCGATTTACCAACGCCCGCGCCCTGGCGCGGGCGGCCCGATGCCTGGAATGCCGACCGGCGGGCGGCCCGGAGCCCCTGGCAGACCGGGAGCTCCAGGAGCGCCTGGCGCGCCTGCGGGTGCACGTCCAGGCGGAGTGCCTGCACGGCGTCCGCGTCCGGGCGCGCGTCGCCGCGATCCGGAAGCGGAACGCGAACAGAAAATTCTGAGAGGCGCGCAGGCGCGCGCTCCGCAGGCAACGCCCAAGGCCGCCAACGCAGAGATCGTCATCGGCGATGGCGCCACGGTCAAGGAATTGGCCGAGAAGCTGGGCATTAAGGCCAACTTGATCATCAAGACGCTGTTTGAGCGGGGTCTGTTCGCGACCATTAATCAGACGCTGACGATGGAGATGATCAAAGATCTCTCCGCGCACTACGGCGCTACGGTCGAAGAGTTGACCTTCGAAGAAGAAGCCGAGATGGAGACCGATCTGGCCGAAGATTCGGCCGCCTTGGAGCCGCGCGCTCCCATCGTTACGGTGATGGGCCACGTGGACCATGGCAAGACTTCATTGCTCGACGCGATCCGCAAGACGAGCGTAGCCGAACGCGAAGCCGGCGGAATTACCCAGGCGATCGGCGCCTCGACAGTGATATTGGACGGCGGCAAAAAGATCGTCTTCGTCGATACCCCCGGTCACGAGGCCTTCACCCGCATGCGTGCCCAAGGCGCTGCGGTAACGGACATCGTCATCTTGGTTGTAGCGGCCGACGACGGCGTGATGCCGCAGACGCTGGAAGCCATCGACCACGCCCGCGCCGCGAAGGTGCCGATTGTTGTTGCGGTCAACAAGATCGACAAGAACAACGCGCAGCCCGACCGCGTGAAGCAGCAACTCTCCGACCGCGGGCTCATGCCCGAGGAGTGGGGCGGCGATACCATCATGGTTCCGGTCTCGGCTATTACCCGCGAGGGCATCGAGAGCCTGCTCGAAACGGTGCTGCTGGTGGCCGAGGTCCGTGAACTCAAAGCCAACCCCAACCGTTTGGCGACGGGCACCGTGCTCGAAGCGAAGCTGGACCGCGGACAGGGTCCGGTAGCGACGGTGATCGTTCAGAACGGTACGCTGCACGTCGGCGATTACTTCTTGGTCGGTTCGGTCTTCGGACGCGTTCGCGCGCTGCTCGACGATCGCGGGCAGCAGACGCCCGAGGCGGGACCGGCGACGGCCGTGGTCGTGTTGGGTCTGGACAGTCTGCCGCAGCCGGGCGATCAATTGCACGTCACAACGGACATCGACAAAGCCCGTAAGATCGTCGGCTTCCGCGAAGAGAAGGAGAGGGATCAGTACCTCAACAAGTCTTCTCGGTTGTCGCTCGAACAGTTCCAGGATCGCCTCAAGCGCGGTCTCATCAAGGAACTGCCGATTGTCCTCAAGGCCGACGTTCAAGGCTCGCTCGACGTCCTGCAAGACGTACTGGGCAAGATGAAGAACGACAAGGTCGAAGTGCAGATGATCCACACCGGCGTCGGCGCGATCTCCGAATCGGACGTCCTGTTGGCGATGACTGCCGATGCGATCATCGTCGGCTTTAACGTGCGCCCCGAGCGCAGCGCGACCGCATTGGCGGACAAAGAAAAGATCGATATCCGCCTGCATACCGTCATCTACGAGTTGGAAGACGAACTCAAGAAGGCGCTCGCGGGCTTGCTCGAACCGGTCATCAAAGAGACCTTCGAGGGCCGCGCGAAGGTCCAAGAGATTTTCCACGTCTCGAAGGTGGGCACGGTCGCCGGCTGCATCATGGAAGAGGGCAAGGCCAGCAAGACGAGCCACGCCCGGCTGCTGCGCGACAACGTGGTGGTCCATACCTCCGGCCGGCTTGCATCGCTTAAGCGCTTCAAGGACGATGTCAATGAAGTTCGCGCGGGCCAAGAGTGCGGTATCCGGCTTGAGAACTACAACGACATCAAGCAGGGCGACGTGATCGAACTGTTCCAGACGGAGAAGGTCGCCCAGGAGCTCGTGCTGTAGCTTGATCGTCGTCGGGTTGTTGACGCTCGAGATCGCCGTCCGCGACGCGCAATCGCTCAAGGACAAACGCCAGGTTGTCCGCGCGCTCAAGGACCGCCTCAAAAACCACGGGCTCTCCGTCGCGGAGACCGATCATTTAGACTCATGGCAGCGCGCCCAAGTGGCCGTCGTGGCGGCGGGATCGGACGCCATGGTGGTGGATTCCATGTTGCGGCGCGCTGAGGCCGAGGCCGAGGAGCAACTTGCAGGAGATCTCATCGATTCTTCGATCGAGAGGCTTATCTAACTACTCGCCATGAGTCATCGACGAGACAGAGCCGCGGAAGAAATCCGCCGCGAGTTAAGCAACCTCCTGTTTGAGGGGTTGCCGAAGGGCGAGACGCCGTCCGTGTTTCTGGACCGCGTCGAGATCGCGCCCGATCTGAGTACGGCTCGCGTGTTTGTGAGTCCGTCAATCCCCGGTCAGTCCTACGTCGAGAAAGAACTGTGCGGGCCGCTGCAGGAGGCCGAGCCCTGGCTGCGTCAGCAGTTGTTCCAGCGCATGCGCATTCGCCGCGTGCCGAAGATGAAGTTCTGCATCGACAAGGGCAAGGAACACGCCAAGCGCATCGAGCATCTGCTGGCGGAAGTAAAGAAGCGCGGCGGCATGGGCGTGCTGCTGTTTGCATTGTTCCTGCCCGGCTGGCTGCATGGAGCGGAAGCGCTGGAGCGCTATGAGACTTCGGCGACCATCATGGGCAGTGAATTTCGCGTGGCCCTGTACGGCACCGAACGCAACAAGCTAGCGGCGGTCGCGGATCTGGCACTGCAAGAGGCGCGGCGCGTCGATCAGCTGTTGAGCAATTATGTCGAGGAGAGCGAACTAAGCCGGATCAATCGCGAGGCGGCGAGCGGACCGGTGGCGGTTTTTCCCGAGTTCTTCGATGTACTGCAGCGGTGCCTTGAGTACAGCCGTTTGAGCGAGGGCGCGTTTGACCCGACCGTCGGACGGCTGATGAAGACGTGGGGCTTCTATAAGGGCAAAGGCGCGATGCCGAATCGCTTCTCTATTTGGTGGGCGTTGCGCAGCGTGGGCTATCAGCATTTGTCGCTCGATGCGCGCAAGCGCACCGTGACCTTTGAGCGCAACGGTATGGAGTTGGACCCGGGCGGGTTCGGCAAAGGCTATGCGGTGGAGCGCATGATTGAATTGCTGCGCGAAAAGGGCGTGGAGTCGGCCATGGTCAGCGGCGGGGCGAGCACGCTCTACGGCATTGGCGCGCCGCCCGATGAGCCGCAGGGCTGGCGCACGGACATTCGCGACCCGAAGGTCCGCGACCGCGTCGTCGAGACGGTCTTCTTGCGCGACGAGTCGCTCTCGACCTCCGGCTCCTACGAAAAATTCTTCACCGTCGACGGCGTCGTCTACAGCCACATCATGGACCCGCGCACGGGCATGCCAGCGAAGGGAATGCTGGCGGTTTCGGTGCTGGCGCCTTCAGCGTTCGATACCGAGGTTTGGTCGACGGCGTTGTTTGTGAATGGCGCAGAGAAAGCGCCCGAGCGCCTGCGCGTATTCTTCTGCGCCGACGGCGAACCCTGCGGCTGGCTGGACTAGTTGCAACCCGGAGCCACGCAACAGAGCCGCGACCGTGAGGGAGCGATCCGATTATTGGGATAAGCTGTTTTCGACGGATACGCAGGCGGCGGGTGGCGTGAGGGGCTTAGGATTGAGATTCTGCGGGTTGCCCTCCCACCATGAATAGCTGGATCAGTATTGCCGTTTCACTGCTCGCGATCTATCTGGCTTCAAATGAAGGTAGGTGGCAGTTAGCCCGTCGAAAGGGAGTAAACCTGATTTACGCTGTCGGGTGGTTCGTGCGTTCAATCTATTTGGTCGGGGTCTTTGCGTACCCGGTTCTCGCAGCAATGCCATCGAACGATAGGTTCACGGCTGCGGGCCTTTTGATAATTCCAATTACGTTGGTAGTTACGTGGCCGAAAACCATCGTGTTGAACGAGCAAGGCGTCACTGAACTGAGGTGGGGTGGACTTCTCAAGCGTTCTGTGGTGTGGTCCAACGTGATGCACGGTGTCAGAATTCAGACAAGTCAAGAATCAGAAGTCCAGCTGATACTCGGTCGAGGGAGTCCGATAGTCCACTCGAAGTATCACGTTGATCGGAGCGGGTTCGTTCGCGAAATCAGCAAGCACACTCAGGTGTTTTGATTCAAAGCCCCTGGCGGCGCTAGACGCTCCCTCACGGTCGCGGCTCTGTAGCGCGTAGGCGACGGATTGAAGGTTGTTTACAGCGCTGCTGCCAACGGGCGGATTGGGGCGCCTGTGCCGCCGGTTAGTTTCAACGGCGCAGCAATAAACGCGAACTCATACCGCTCGTTTTCGGCTAGCGTTTCGAGGTTCAAGGCCTCGATGATGTGGATACCCTTCTCGACCAGCAAATGCACGTGGACAGGCATGGTGTCGCTGGGCAGGTGCTCGAAGGCCACGGTATCCGAGCCGGCGGCGAAGACGCCTTTACTGCTGAGCCACTGGGCGGCTTCGAGGTTGACGCCAGGGTTCTTGAGCTGGTTGATGTAGCGT
>CAMPKL010000152.1 GCA_946887065.1 uncultured Bryobacterales bacterium | reverse complement strand
CCTCGGAACCTTCGGCGAGGATGGGGCGCCCGGTTTCATCGAGACCGTCGTTCCAATTCACGCGGTCGAAGGTCTTCTCGGCGAGCAGCACCTCGCCATTAGTTCGGTCCAGCACGTAGAGCATGCCGTTGCGGCTGGATTGCAGCATGAGCTTGCGTTGTTCGCCGCGCCAGACTGTGTCGACGAGGACGGTCGGCTGTTGGGCGTCCCAGTCGTGCGTGTCGTGCGGCGTGAATTGGTAATACCAGACGAGTTCGCCGGTCTTGGGACGGAGAGCGAGAACGCTGTTGGTGTAAAGGTTGTCGCCGAGCCGCTGCGAGCCGTCGTAGTCGGGGCAGGGGTTGCCGACCGTCCAGTAGAGCAGGTCGAGGCTCTCGTCATAGGCGCCGGTAAGCCAGGTGGCGCCGCAGCCGTGTTCGAGGGCCGTGCCGATCCAGGTTGCGGCTTCAGGGTCTTCGCGGGTGGGGATGGTCCAAAAGCGCCAAGCCCGTTCGCCGGTCTTGGCGTTGTAGGCGTCGAGGAAGCCGCGGATGCCTTCTTCGCCGCCGGCAATGCCGGAAATGACCAGATCGCCGACGACGAGCGGAGCGGCGGTGGCGGCGTATTGCTGGGTGTAGTCGGCCATGACCGTGTCCCAAACCAGTTCGCCTGTCCAGCGGTTGAGGGCGAGCAGGTGAGCGTGGTCGGTGACCATGTAGACGTGGTCGCCATCGAGGGCGACGCCCCGGTTGGCGCTGCGGCCCGCTTCGCTAATGAGGCCTTCGGAGCGGTCCTGGCCATAGGCCCAGATGCGCCGTCCGGTAACGGCGTCGAGCGCCCAGGCTTCGTTCCAGCCGGTGACGTACATGATGCCGTCAACGACGACCGGGGTGTTCTCAAGGCGCGCGTGATTGAGCACGGGGAACATCCAACGCAGGGTCATGTTCTTGACGTTGTCGCGATTGATTTGCGAGGCGTCGAGATAGCGGTTGTTGTCGCCGTTGTCGTAGTCGACCCAGTCTTTCTTTGGGAGAATCGGGGCGCGGGAGAACGTCTCGCTCGTGCCCTGACGGATAAACCGAGTGGTCTTGCCGTCGGCGGTGCGGATGTTGATGTCGAAGCTGGACTCGGCGATGATCAAACCCTCGACTTGAGAGCCGTCGCTGAGGCGGATCGTGCCTTGGCGCGGGCCGCGACCGCGCCGCGCGGGGGCTTGCATCGTGCGCAGATGTTCGATGAGGATTTGCATCTCGGCGTCCGGCATGGGCTGCGGCGGCATCCCGCCCTCGGTGCCGAGGCGGATGATCGCGGCAAGCTGCGCGTCGGTGGCGCGGGGCAGCGCGGAAACGATGCCGGGGGCGCGCTCCGTGCCATTGCCGTCGCCGCCATGGCAGACTGCGCAGCGCGTCGCGTAGGCGGTGGCGCCATCCACTGGCGTCTGGGCGGCCGCCGCGGCCGAGAGCAGAAAAAGGGTGAGAATGACGCGGTGCAGCATATCGGAGCTTCCGCGTCTGAGATTACACGATAAGGATCACAAAACGGAATGCGCGGGGGTTCTGTTTTACCCGCTAGACGTCCATGATGTCCATGGCTTGAGCGATGGATTCGAGCGGATCGCGGCCGGGGCTGGGACGGAACTCGTGAGAGACGTAGCCTTGGTAGCCGGTGTCGACGATGACTTGGGCGATGTAGCGGTAGTTGATTTCTTGCGAATCGTCGAGCTCGCCGCGCGTCGGCACGCCGGCGGTGTGGAAGTGGGCGATCCAGTCGATGTTGGCCTGGATATTGCGGGCGATGTCGCCGTCCATGATCTGCAGGTGATACAGATCGCAAACCATCTTGACGTTCGGCGAATCGACGCGCTTGCACATCTCGATGCCCCACGAGAAGTGCCCGCAGATCTGATCTTCGCGTCCGAAGGCGGGGTCGAGGCGCTTGTTGTTCATGTTCTCGAGGGCGATTGTGACATTGCGCGCTTCGAGCTTGGGTTGCAGACGCTTGAGCACGGCGACGGCGTTGTGCAGGGCTTCTTCGTCGCTCATGCCGCGGCGCTGGCCGCCGACGGTGATGAAGGTGCGGATTTTGTTGTCGGCGAGAGTATCGATCCAGGCGCTGACGGATTCGACGAGCTTGTCGTGGCCTTCGGGATGGATGAGGCCGTCTTGGAAGTTGACGCCGCCGGTACCGCCTAGCGTGGGGACGAGGCCGTGCTGCTTCAGAACGGGCCACTGGTCCGGCGTGCGCATATCGAAGCCGTGGGCGCCGAGACGCGCGGCTTCCGCGCACAGTTGCTCGAACGGCAGATCGGTTTGGCCAAAGTTGGAAGTCCACAGGCCTTGCTTGATGCGGCCCTTTCGCTGGACGGCGGGACGCGACTGCGCAGCTAAGAAACCGGCCGTTGCAATTGTGCCGAGGAGCGCTCGTCTGTGCATGGCAGCATTGTACAGATAGGCGAGTCGGCGTGGGGCGATCTAGAGGCTTGCCCGAGTGGCCGTTCCAGTCCTCTTTTCAACGGCCTTCTCCAGCTGACTTGTTTCCTTCTTGCTGAAGCTGAGCGTGCCCTGGTCGGCAGCAGTCAAGGCCTTGGGTCCCCAGGGCAGGGACATGAGGCCAGCTTTGGAGTGGCTGCCGATTCCGAGCAGGAGATGTCCCAGCTCGTGCGCGACGATCGCGCCGAGCACCACGGGCTGGCGGTACTTGCGGCCGTCGGCGATCGTGCTGACGCGGTCGACGTAGACGTTAGTCGTCGAGGAAAATCCGCCGGTCGTGGACATCATGCTGAAGCCGAAGATGCCCTCCGGGAGACCCTGCTTGGGCTCCATCTGAGCCGGCAGCAGTCGCAAGTTCAACACGGACGGTCCGCTGATCGCGTTACAGGTCGAGTCGGCGGGTTTGCCGTCGGCGTACGTGCAGTCGAGCCATGCGAGGCGGACGTTGGCGCGGGCGTAGATTTCATCGGCCTCTTGCTGGGCTCGGGCGATTTCGCCGGCCGGAATCTCGGCGAAGTTGTAAACCCGAATCGTAATGGGCCCCTGTGCTGCGAGGGGCGAGAAAAAAGGGTGGGTCAGGGTCATTGCGAACAGGGCTAACAGGCTGCGTTTCATGGCTTTCACCTCGGTGGTGAAGCCAGACTGAGCCTGTTAAGACGGATGGGCCATGGACTGGCGCTCAAGCGTCAGTCGATTGAGGATCAACAGTTAACGGTTTTGTAATCAGTGAGATCAACAGAATCTCAATTGAACGGTTAACAGCGTCACGGAGGGGATTTGGTCAAAATCCCCGCTCAGGTGATAATGGCTCGTGCCCTCCGAGCGCGAGCCCGTGCGTTTCGGCATCTTCGAGGTGAACCTCGATACGGGCGAGGTGCGCCGCGCCGGGGTGAAGGTCAAGCTTCAAGAGCAGCCCTTCCAGGTCCTAGCGGCGCTGCTGGAGAAGCCCGGCGAGGTCGTTACTAAGGAAGAACTGCAGGAACGCATCTGGAAGGACGACACCTTTGTTGATTTCGACCGCAGCCTCGCGACGGCGATCAACAAGGTTCGCCAGGCCCTCGGGGACTCCGCCGTCCGCCCCCGGTTTGTCGAGACCGTCGCCAAGCGCGGTTATCGCTTCATTGGGGTCAACACGGACCTAGGAGCCGCGCCGTCCGCATCTGTGCAAGCGCCGCCGCCGGACCGCTTGCGCGTGAGACTCCTGTCACTCGCGTTGGGACTGGCTCTGCTTGCACTGCTGGCAGCCACCATCATGCGCCCGTCTGCTGAGATATCTGAGAAGTCGGTGCGCCGCTTTTCCATCGCGCCAGAGGGTTTGTACGGCGCATCCATCTCGCCCGACGGCAAGCACCTGGCCTATCGCGCGGCGGTCGGCGGGCGCACCAGCCTTTGGATCCGATCGTTGGAAGACGAGAGCTCGCGGGAACTGGCAGGCACCGAAAGTGTGAGTGGAGGATTCTTCTGGTCGCCGGACAGTTCTTCCATCGGCTTTGCCCTTTTCGCTGATTCAAGTTTGAACCGCATCGCCATCGCCGGCGGTGGACCGCTCAGAGTTTGCGAGCTGCCGTCGAGATCCGGGCTAAGTTCTTTCACAGGCGGAAGTTTTCGTCCCGATGGCAAGCAAATCGTGTTTTCCTCGGGCTTACGTTTATATCAGGTCGCGCCCGAGGGCGGCCAACCAGAGTTGCTGTTGGATCGCAGCGACGACCTCCGTTCGGGGGCTGTTAACCCGCGGTTCTTGCCCTCGGGCGAGGGCCCTCCGGCAATTGTTTACACTGCGCTGGCGAGTATGGGTGGTCGAGATCAATGGTTGGCGGTGTTCAATCTTGAGACCGGTGAGCGTCGCGAATTGGGTCCCGGCAGTGCCGCGGACTATTCGTCAGAGGGCTACTTGGTGCACGGATCCACAGACCATGGGGTTCCGGGCCTTTGGGCGCTGCCATTCTCGCTGGCGACCTTGGAAACGACGGGCGAGGGATTTCCCATCAGTGAGCGCGGGCTACAGGCCAGCCTGTCTCGCGACGGTACGTTGGCTTTTTGGGACCGGGGAATGGAAATGGGATTGAGGACCTTGGCCTGGCGCAGCCGCACCGGTGAGATTACCGAGAAGGTAGGCCAGCCGCAGGCCGGGCTGAGAGAATTCTCTCTCTCCCCCGATCGCCAGTGGGTCCTGGCGACGGTTTTCGAGCCTTCCGACATCTGGATGCAGGACCTCACTCGCGCCACGGCGACGCGGCTGACATTTGACCCCGCCTACGAGTACCTTCCAAACTGGACGCCAAAGGGCAATGAGTTTACCTACACGCTCGCGACAGGAAGAGGACATCCCAATCGCCTAATGCGCAAGTCCGTGGACGGGATGGGAGAACCTGCTCTACTCGTGCAGTCCGATCACGCCGCATCCAACGCCGACTGGTCCCGCGACGGACGGTATGTGGTCTTCCAGGGGGCGAGCGACGCGGGCACTGCGGGCGACATCCTTTACGCGGAGTTAAAGGCAAGCGGCGGACCATACAAGCCCCAAGTATTTCTGAGCACCACGGCAAGTGAGAGGGTCCCGAAGCTGTCCGCGGACGGTCGCTATATCGCCTATGTGTCCAACGAATCCGGGCGGCCCGAGGTCTATGTGCGTTCGTTTCCTGACGGCGCAGGCAGGCGGCAGGCATCGTCCGATGGGGGAACTCAGCCGCGTTGGCGCGACGACGGTAAGGAACTGTTCTATGTAGAAAACGATCAGTCGATGATGGCCGTCCCCGTCTCTATCGGGCAAGACGTGACGCTTGGACGGCCGCAACGGCTGTTTGACTCTCAGGATCTGCGCTTTCGCGACAACCCTTGGCCGCAATATGACGTTTCCGCCGACGGACAGAGATTCCTGACCGCCACGCCCGCCGATGACGCCGCGCTTCCTAGTATCCGCATTGTCCAGAATTGGCATGAAGAGTTCCGGGAGCGCCAAAAGTAAAAGGCCGGGAGCAAGCCTTTCGTTCCCTTTCCTCCCTCGGTGTGCCAGATGTAGTTGGCGCCGTAGTTAGCTCTAAGACCGCGGCCTTTCCAGCCCGCCTTCAGGTGATAATAGCTCGTGCCCTCAGAGCGCCAGCCCGTGCGTTTCGGCATCTTCGAGGTGAATCTTGAGACGGGCGAGGTGCGCCGCGCCGGCGTAAAGGTCCACATCCAGGAGCAGCCGTTTCAGGTCTTGGCGGCGCTGCTGGAGAAACCCGGCGAAATCGTTACCAAGGAAGAGCTGCAGGAGCGCATCTGGAAGGACGACACCTTCGTCGATTTCGACCGCTCTCTGGCGACGGCGATAAACAAGGTCCGCCAGGCGCTAGGAGATTCAGCGACCCGGCCGCGGTTCATCGAGACGGTCCCCAAGAGGGGGTATCGGTTTGTTGGGCTGGGCGCTGCGCCGCACACCGCCGACAACGACCCGCCCCAATCGCCAACCAGGTCCCTTAGGTGGGTTCTGCTCGCCGCTGGCGCTCTCGCCGTCGCGGCTCTGGTCTTGTGGTCTGCGGGAGATGAGAACGATTCCAGCGGCCTGAACTTCTCGGCGCCGAGGCCCTTCACGACGGACATTGGCTACGAAGTCTCGCCGAGCTTTTCTCCCGACGGAAACCAGATTGTCTACGCATGGGACGGTCTTGATCAGAGCGGTTTCGATCTCTACAGCGGTTTGATCGGATCGTCGTCCCGGCGGCAATTGACAGATACGCCAGAGAACGAATACAGCCCCGCCTGGTCGCCCGATGGTCTCAGCATCGCCTTCGCTCGAGAGTCCAGCCCGGGACGATTGGGGATCTACGTCATACCGGCCATCGGCGGCTCGGGACGGTTCGTCGGCGAAGTAGCCAGCGGCCCACTGGGCGCCGGAGTAAGGATCGGCATGGCTCTGATGCTCTATCCCACGGTCTCCTGGACGTCCGATGGGAGGTCGATACTAACGGTCGATCACCTCTCCCAAACCGATGAGTTCGAGCCCATCCTGATATCCGTCGAGACCGGGGTGAAGCGCAGTATTGGTGAGGGCATTCAGGGCCGGACTGCGGCGATCTCTCCCTTGGGCGACATGCTGGCGCTTGTCGGCCGTGATCTCCTGTCACTCCCGCTGACGGGCAGTGTGGAGCCCCGGGGCCAAGCGACTAAGCTGACCGACTTCACTATGGCGTTGGGCCGGCCGGCGTGGACTCCCGACGACAAGAACCTCCTCGTTACCGGTGTCCCTGACGACGAGAGTCTCAGCGTCGTTCGGCTGATTTCACTGGACGGTTCAGCGCCCCGCCGTATCTTGGAACTCGGCGAACAAGTCGCGCAGCAGACCATTTCGCCGACCGGCAGGCTAGCGTTCGTCCGCCGCATGAACGATCACAACATCTGGACAGTGGATCTGCCGGAGCCGACGCAAGCTGGCCGGGTTGATCGAGTTATCGCATCCACCTACGCCGACCTCAACCCGGAGTTCTCGCCCGACGGCTCCAAGATCGTGTTCGTGTCCTCGCGTTCCGGTAACGACGAGATTTGGATCTCTGATCAGGACGGCGGCAATCCGGTGCAAGTGACCCATTCGGGGGAGGACGGAGTTGGGTCGCCAACGTGGTCGCCCGACGGGCAGTTCATCGCCTATGACGGTTACGCGCCGCCCCAAGTCCCCATCGAAACCTCCAGGCATTACCTGGATTGGGAAATCTTAATCAGCCGCGCCGATGGAGGAGGCGCGGTCAGGCGATTGACTCCCGACGGCGGCAATGTTCAGCCGGCTTGGTCTCCCGATGGTAAGTGGCTCTACTACACGAATCTTCGGTCGACTCCACGCCGGCTCTATCGCGCCGCGGTAGACGGCGACGACGTGGAGTTGGTCGCGGAAGATGTACGCGGGGCCATGCTCCCGCCTGACGGCCAATGGGTCTACTTTGGGCGGTCAGGTCAGACTTGGAGGAAGCCAGTCGGTGGAGGCGCCGAGGAAATGATCCTACAGGAACGAGCGGGACCGATCGCGGTAACCAACGAAGGCATCTATTTTGTCGCTCCGCGGTCTCGGGACGAAGAAACCGTCATCGTCTACCGCGATTTCGGGACGGGAACCACAACAGAAGTTTATCGAACCCCAAAACTGCTCTATGCCTGGATGGACGTGTCTACGGACGGTCGCCGACTCATATTC
>CAMPKL010000151.1 GCA_946887065.1 uncultured Bryobacterales bacterium | reverse complement strand
TAGATCGGTTTGCCCATGCTCTGGATGGCTTGCAGGGCCTCCAGTGCAGCCTGACGAACCCCTGGTTCGGAACTTCGCGCCGCCTTTTCCAGATGAGTAACAGCTTCCGCGAACCGGGCCTGTGAGATCAGGGCTGATCCCAGACCCAAGTGCGCGGATCCCATTTCGGAATCAATCGCCAGGGCCTGCTCATAATGTTCGATTGCACGGGCCATCATTCCCTTAACGGCCAGCATGTCGGCCAGCCAGCTGTGCGTTTCGGCTCGAGTTGGATCCAATTTCACCGCGGTCTCAAACTGCACACGCGCCTCGTCGTAGCGCTCCGTTGCGGCTAACGCCACACCGTAGTCGTGACGTGCCGGCGCGAATCGTCCGTCAGCCTCAATCGACTTGCGGAAGTGGTGCTCGGCCTGTGCGATCTCGCCCCTGGCCATGAGCAGCGTGGCGAGATTGTCGTGAGCAGCCGCATAATCAGGCCGCAGCCGGATTGCGTTCCGATAGCTCTGCTCGGCGCCCACCCGGTCTCCGATTTGGCTTAGGACGCCGCCCAGGTTGCTGTGCGCCTCCGGAAAGTCCGGATCGCTCTCGACGGCACTGCGAAACGTCGCCTCCGCCTCGTTCAGCTTTCCTGGACGGAGGAGGATCAAGCCGAGATCGTTCAGGATGCTCGCATCCTTGGCGTCCAACTCCAGCGCCTGCCGGAGCGCCGCTGCCGCTCGATCATCCTGCCCGGACTTCGATAGGGTCGTTCCCAGACCTACCCAGGCGGCACGGAAACCCGGCTTTCGGCTGACCGCTTCGTCATACCGCCGGATTGCGTCGTCGAACTGGCCGGTGTGCGCGTAGGCCTCGGCCAGCTCGAAATAAAACTCCGCGGTTTCGGGGCGGTACTTATCGAGCGCCGCGGCGAGCTGAGGGATGCCCGCCTCCAAGTTGCTGAACTGCTTTACCTGCGCCATTGCCAGGTAGAGTTCGCTCTCCTCCGTGGCGGGCAGCTGCTGCGGGTAGTAAAGCGTCACCGGCCCTTTGTAGGCCGTCTCTTCGGTGTCGTGGCGTTCCTCAAGCGGCGTCAGGAGATCCCGGGCGGGCTTCCGGCGCTGGATGTAGTGATCCGTCATCACGACATGAACCACGTCATCCGTGCGCCGCTTCGGCATGTGGCAGGTCAAACAATCGTCGGACGCCGTGTGCCGTCCGTCGCGAACGAGCGTTTCGATTCGGTCTTGATGGCACGTTTGACAAACCGCGACGTATTGACGCGTGGCGGCTTCGCCTCTCGGAACGTCGTGAGGGTTGTGGCAGGTGGTGCAAGTCAACTCGCCGGCCGATTGCTGAAAGCAAGCGGACTTGCGCAAGCGATATCCCTGATGAGCGATTTGGAATTTGTCGTCGTATCCCGTGCCGGGAGCGTGGTCAAAAAACAGCTCGTAGTCGGCCAGCAACTCGCCGGGACGATAAGAAAATACGCCTCGGTCGAATCGCCGCACGGAATTAGGCAGTTGCGAGCTGGTGGGCTCAAGGTGGCATTGCAGGCAAACGTCCATCTGGCGCTCAGCGTCGAGCTTGCTCGGATTGACGATGGCCTCGCGGATTTGCGCAACATCACGGCCCGCGGCGACCGCTTCGATATGATCGCGACCCGGGCCGTGGCATCGCTGGCAGTCGATGCCTTCAGGGATGCTCCCCGGAAAACGCGGTTCGCTGCCGGCCTGGTCGGCTCCCGGCGCGATTTCCGGATACCCGGTGTGGCAGAACAGGCACTCGTGCAGGATCTCGCGGCGGAAGCCGGGGTGGTTGGGGTGGTCGTAGCTTGGGTTCATGGCCCAGTAGCCGCCCTTTTCCGCGTACCAGGCCAAAGGGAGTTCGAAGATATTGCCTTCGGGCGTGCGATGCAAATACGTTCGGGAATGATTGCCCGAGCCCACCACGAAATCAATCCGTTTTTCAAGCACGTTGGTTTCGCTTCCGTCGAAACCGACCTGGTGGCGGCGTTGGTAGTACTGGCCGTCTTTTTCGTAGATGGTGTAATGCCGATCTGAAGCTTTGTGATAAAACCGGACGGGTTTTGTGAAATCCTCAACCATCACCTCTGGGCGCGGGCGCGTCAGAGATCGTCCCATCCCCGTTTGTTGATATGTGTCCCAGATTTCACGATGACAGCCCATGCAGGCCGCGGCGTCGACGTAACCTGCATCGGACCCTGCCGGCAAGAGGGCTGGACTGCCGTCGCCTCTTTCCGCTGTCGTATTTGCATCAGTCGCGTATCGGAGGGAAAGCCGATAGCCGCCGAAAGCCACGGCAGCGATGCCGAGAACCACCAGGCCCCAGCGCAGCATCGCGGACGTTCGGATTTGTCCCTGGTCTCGCCGGCCGCCCATTGGGCGGTATTGTATCATCGGCGATCAGATCGTCCGGAGCGTCGAGACCGGCTCCTCCCTGCTCGCGGAATCAATCGATTGCCGCCGCATGAGGCAAGAAAAAGCCTCGGCTCCCATGTCGGGGAACCGAGGCCTATGGTGCTAGATCAGCGCTAGACTCCGCCGGTTAGAACGTGAACCTCGCGTTGAGCTGGATAACGCGGGCGCCGCGCGTGCTCAGCAATTGGCCGAAGAAGGCGTTGTTGATGCTGGTGGTCAAACCCGACAGGTTGGTGTGATTCAGGGCGTTGAACAGATCCGTGCGGACCTGTAGTCGCATGCTTTCTTGAAGCTGGAAGTTCTTTCCCATCGAGAAGTCCAGGTTCCACAAGCCAGGCTGGCGGATGGCGCCCCAACCGATATTGCCCGGACGAATCGGCGTGCCGCTGACGGTGCTTTGGGGAACCCTAGCGAAGGCCGCCTTGTTCAGGTATTGCAGCGTGTCGCGGTAGTCGTCCAACACGGTCTCGCCGCCGACATAGTCAGCGCGCTGGTTGGGATTTCGCGAGCTCTGGGTGATGTTCACGGGTAAGCCGGTCTGAGCTCGGAAGATGCCCGTGGCTTGCCAGCCGCCCAGCACGTGCCGCGCCACCGCGTTGCTGGATGACAATGCGGGCAACTCGTAGACCCAGCCAGCCGTGAAGTAGTGCGTCAAGTCAGAAACCGTGGGGCCGCGATCCGCCCTGACGTTGAAGAAGTCCTGGTTGCGGCCGGCGTTCTCGCCGCCGTACGACGCGCCCACGTCGCCGCCGCCGTTGGATATCGCCTTCGACCAGGTATAGTTGACGTCGAAGCTGAAGCTGTTCGAGAAGCGCTTCTTCAGCGAGTTCTGCCAACCGTAGTAGGTCGCTTGCTGCGTGTTGTCGACCCAGTCCGGCTGGGTCATATTCGGGTTGGGCCGCAGGCCGGTCAACCGGTCGATTTGGTTTGCGTGGCGGAACATCGGGAAATGCAAGCCGCGCGTGCCCACGATGCCGGTCTGCAACAGCAGAGAGGGCGTCAGCTGGCGCTGGATGTCCAGCGAGTACTGCATCGTGTACGGGCTCTTTAGGTTGGTGGGGTACAGCGTCGATACGAAGACCGCATTCGGACGGCTCTGTATCGATTCCTGCAAGTAGCCGAAGAAGTCGTCGTTGTACTGCGGGAACTTGACCCCAAACCGGTCGATGTCAGCCTGGGCCAAATCGAGGCGGTTCGGTAAGTTGAACCCCTGCGAGGGCTGGTTCCAGAAGACTTCCGGAATGATCGTGCTGTACATCATCCCGAATCCGCCTCGGATCGACGTCTTGTTCGATCCCCCGGGGCTGTAAGCGAAACCGATGCGCGGGGCGAAGTTATTGCCGTCGTCTTGATAAGGCTCGTCGCGAGGCAAGAACGGCCCGGTCGCGAAGGTCCCGTCCATGGCCATCGAGCTGACATTGTAGAGTCCGGCGTCCGGCGTTCCTCCCTTTCCTTTCGCTACGAAGTTGGAGTAGTAGTCGTAACGCAGGCCGAAGTTCAGGGTCAGATTCGGCCTAATGCGCCAGTCGTCCTGGGCGAAGAAGCCGAAGGTCGACTGCCGCCCGGTCCATTCGCCCGTGCCGAATTTCGCCACGATCGAGTTCGGTTTGTTGGCCAACATCGAGGCGAAGTCGGGGTAGTTGAAGAACGGAACCTCGGGGTTGGCCCGCGACCCCGTCAGAAGCAGGTAGTTGCCGCCGAATTTGAGCGAGTGGTTGCCCACGTATCTCGCGTACTTCTGCTCGGCTTGATACATCGGGCCGCCGGAGTGGTTGATCTCGCCGCCGGGACCGTTCCACCCAAGAGTCGTCGTGATAGTGGGAACGCGCTGTCCAAACAGCAGGCCATTCTCCCCCTCGGGACTAATACGGTTGAAGAACTCGTCGATACGATCTTGAATCGTGTCGTTCCAGCCGAAGCGGCTCTCAGAGGTCCAAGAGGCGCCGCCGGTGATATAGCTAATATTCGCGCGGTCCATCGAGTTGGTCCACGTGCGGTTGTTGTCGATGTAAAAGGACGGAACAGTGCGGTACGGCTGACCGTGGGTGTAGGTGACCGCGATGCGGCTGTTATCGGAAACCACCCAGTCGCCCTTCAAGTCGACGTGATCGTCTCGGCGAACCTCCTCCTGTGTGTCTTCGAACCTCCCGACCGTCGCGCCGGCCGATACCGGCACATTCGGCAGCGGGATCGCGTCCAGGGTCAGCTTGTAGGCCGGCACGGCCGCGAGCAACTGATCCCGAGTACTCTGAAGCGGAACGGTACCCTGCACGAAGACGTTCTCCGTAGTCCGGTAACCTTCGAAGGTGCCGAAAATGAACAGCTTGTTCCGCAGGATGGGACCGCCCAGCGAGGCGCCGTACTGGTTGTACATGAGGGCCGGTTTGGCCGCCACTTTTTGGAACCGCGCATTCAGCGAGTCGTTCTGGTGATTGATAAAAGCGCTGCCGTGCCACTGGTTCGTGCCGGACTTGGTCACCATGTTGACCTGGCCGCCCAACGTATTCGAGTACTCGGCGGGGATGACGCCCTTGACCACGCTGACCGCCTCGACGGATTCCACGCTAAGCAGGTCGATAAGATTGGGGCCCTGGTACGCGCCTGAGCTGTTGTCGCCGGAGTTGCCGGTCGCATTGGTACCGTCCACGGAGTACACGGTTCCGTTGCGGCCAACGCCGTTCAAGTTGACTCCCGTGCCGTTATTGCCTTCGCTGGGAACGACGCCGGCGGCGATCTTCAGCAGGCCCGAAATGTTGCGGCTCTGCAGCGGCAACTCGCGGGCGTCCTTGACGTCATAGCTCTGCAGCTGTTGGGCCGACACGGTATTGATTTGCGTCAGTTCGCCTTCGATCGTGATCGTATCGGTCAATGCGCCGACCTCCATTGTGAAGGTCTCCTGCTGCTGCTGCCCGGCTGTCAGCGCCATGCCGGTGCGCGACATGGGCCTGAATCCGTCCGATGAGATGACCAGCGTGTAGGTCCCGACCGGGATAAACGTGAAAGCGAAGCCGCCGTTGACGCCGGTTTCCTTCGTCATCACCGATTGCGTGTTTTGATTCGTCAACGTCACCGTCGCCCCCGGAATCGAGGCTCCGCTGGGATCATTCACGGTCCCATAAAAGGTCGCCAAGTTCGCCTGTGACCAAGCGGTATCCGGAGACACCAGGAGGTTGCCAGCTGCCAAAGCTAGGATTGCCCAGAAGACGCCTAAGTGTTGTTTTGACATGACTCTCTTGATTTTCATTCCTGACTCCTTACTACTCCGCAGCACGCTGTAGACGTTAGCATGGCCGCCGTGGGTTCTCCAGTGGTTTTTAGGTAAAAATTTGGGGGCGGAGAGAGACAGAGGCTCGTTTCGAGCCCCCCGGGCCGACCCCGACTGGGAGGTGTTGCCTGGTCGCGCCCGGTTCGCTAGCCTGCCCTTTGCGACAGCTTTCTTCCGCTCATGCCCAATAGCCGCGTGGCCCGCAACTTCGTGCTGTTGAGCGCCGGCGAAATGGCGGCTAAGGTCTGCACGTTCTGGGCCTATACCAGCCTCGGACGCGGCTTGGGACCGGCGCCCTACGGCGACATTGAATTTGCCATTTCGGCGACTCTGTTCTTCGCGCTGTTCGTCCAGTTTGGGCTGGGCGCGTACGGCGCCCGCGAACTCGCCAGGGCGCCTGACAAAGCAAGCGAACTGATTGCCGATATGTGCCAGTTGCGCCTGTGGACGGGCGCGGCGGCCTTTGGGGCCATGGCGCTGTTGGCGTTGCTCGTCGACAAGGGACCTGACAGCAAGCTGCTGCTGTTGGCATACGGCGTCACGCTGCTCGAAGTACCCGGCTTGCTCATTTGGTACTTCCAAGGCCGTGAGCAGATGGCCAATGCCGCCTGGACTTCGCTCGTGCGCCACGTCGTTTTCGCCGGCTTGGCCCTGACCGTCATGGACGCGTCCCGACCGCTATGGATCGTGGGCGTGTTTGAGATCATCGCGCTGGGCGGCACCGTGATCGTCGGCGCCTTATTGGCTGGCCGCATGCCGCTGCCGCGTTGGAATCCGGCGGGCACGCTTGCCCGCTTGCGGGCGTCGGCCGGCATTGGCCTAGCCGAATTGGCTTGGGCTGGCTTGTGGTTTTTGCCTGTGGTGGTTTACGGCTTCCAACGCAGCGACGCGTCCGTCGGCTGGCTTGGCTCGTCGCACCGGGCGACGCTGGCGATCCACACGTTCGTTTGGTGGTACTTTTTCAATCTGCTGCCGGCGGTATCGCGCTGCGCGCCCGATGGAGTTGAAGAGCTAAGAGCGCTCCTAGGCCGTTCGATGCGGCTCACCCTGTGGGGCAGTTTCTTCACGGCGGTCTGTACGACGGCATTGGCCGAAACGCTTGTCCGGCTGGCTTACGGCGATGCGTTTACGCCGGCGGGTCCGTTGCTGGCGCTGTTGATTTGGACGATACCGTTGTCGATCGTCAGCGGACACTACCGCAATGTCCTGATCGGTTTCGACCGCCAGCGGGCGCTGCTCGCCTGCACAGGGTTGAGCGCGTTGGCCAGCGCGCTGACGACTGCTTACCTCGGCGGTTCGCAGGGCGCTCGGAGTGCGGTGTTCGGTCTGTTGGTCGGCAATGCCGTTTTGGCGGCTTCGACGGCCTGGGCGGTGAATCGCGGAGTCACGGCGATTGGTTCTTGGGCGGCCGCTTGGGCTCCCACGCTGTCGGCCGCGGCGGCTTGCACCGTACTGTGGTTCATTCGCGAAGAAAATTCCTACGTGGCCGCGGCGGCGGCGGCAACCGTCTTTGTGGCGTTGTTCGCGGCGGTCGAGCGCAAAGAGTTGACGAAACTCGGCGGTGAGTTGGCTGCGCGGATCTAAACTAGGGCGATGGAAGGCAGAACGGTCAAGGCATCGCAGTCGTATCTCTCTGAGTTGGCGCTGCCCAACGATGTGAACGGCCTTGGCACGTTGCTCGGCGGGCGTCTGATGCACCTGGTGGACATCGCCGGCGCGGTGGCGGCCGCGCGGCATTCACGGCATTTCGTGGTAACCGCGGCCTTCGATCACATGTCGTTCCTGGAGCCGGTTTACGAGGGCGAGTTGATCGTGTTGCGGGCGTCGGTGAATCGCGCCTTCAATACGTCGATGGAAGTGGGCGTCAAAGTCCATGCCGAAAACATGCGCGCTCAAGAAGAGCAGCGGCACGTGGCGTCGGCGTACCTGACGTTTGTCGCGCTCGACAAGGATCGCAATAAGTTGCAGGTGCCGC
>CAMPKL010000150.1 GCA_946887065.1 uncultured Bryobacterales bacterium | reverse complement strand
TTTAAAGACGGTGTAGAAGGTCAGCCGATTGCCGAACGGATCGGTGATCGACATGTCATCCGAGCCCCAAGGCTGACGTTCGACGCCTGGTTTTGCGTATTTGTAGTCCTTGGCGATGACCGACTGGCGCAAGGCGTGAACATCATCGGTCTCGATCCGCACCGCGCTGCCGGGCGTGCAATCCCCGTGATGTTCGGATAGATGCAGCCGGCAGTCGCCGCGTGAAATGCCCATATAAATCGGAAAATTCTCGCCAAAGCGGTGTTCGAAGACCACCGAAAACTCCAACAGGTCGACGTAGAACTCCCTCGCCTTCGCTTCGTCGAAGATGCGCAGAATAGGCGTTGCTGGTTGAAACTTCATTTCGGTTGCGGTCCGACCAGTCCAATTGTTATCGCACAGCGGCAGTTTTCGCCCAGCGGCTACGATAATGGTTGTGAGTCTTTGGTCCGGATTCGATCCGCTCGTTCAAGAGTGGTTCCTAGGGCGGATCGGTCAGCCGACCGAGCCGCAGACCCTCGGCTGGCCGCCGATACGCAGCGGCCAAGACGTGTTGATCTCCGCGCCCACGGGTTCGGGCAAGACGCTGGCCGCCTTTCTGCATTGTCTGGACGGACTGGTCCGGCAGGCACGGACCGGAGAGTTGCCGGATGCCGTTCAGGCTGTCTATGTTTCGCCGCTCAAGGCGCTGAGCAACGATATTCAGAAAAATTTGGAGCGCCCGCTGGCTGAGATCCGTGAGCTGGCCGAACAGCGGGGCGTCGATCTCGCGCCCATCCGTACGGCCCTGCGCACCGGCGACACCAATGCATACAAGCGGCAGCAGATGCTGGAGCGGCCTCCACACATCCTGGTCACCACGCCGGAGTCGTTGTTCATCTTGCTCACGGCTAGGCGAAGCCGGGAGATTCTGGGTTCGGCTAGAACCCTGATCGTCGACGAGATCCACGCCGTCGCCGACGACAAGCGGGGCGCGCACTTGGCGCTCTCCATCGAGCGGCTGCAGCGGCTCGTTGAGCAGCAAGGCGGGGAGCTACAACGCATCGGCCTATCGGCAACCGTTAGCCCGATCGAAGAAGTCGCACAATTTCTTCGCCCCAAAAGAGCCGCCGCCGGCGTGCAGATCGTGCAGGTGGGGCATTCGAGGCCGATGAAGCTGGCCGTTGAGACGTTGGATGACGAACTCGGGGCCGTGGCGAGTCAAGAGATGTGGGGGCAGATCCACGACCGTTTGGCCGAACTGATCCAGCAGAACCGCACGACGCTGATCTTCGTCAACACTCGCCGTTTGGCCGAGCGCGTCACCCACGCCTTGGAGGAGCGCCTCGGGGAATCCTGCGTCGCGGCCCACCACGGCAGTTTGGCGAAGCAATTGCGGCTAGACGCAGAAGAGCGCCTCAAGCGCGGCGAACTCCGGGCTGTTGTGGCCACGGCTTCCTTGGAACTAGGCATCGACATCGGGACGGTCGACCTCGTTTGCCAAATCGGTTCGCCTCGCTCGATAGCGGTCGCCCTGCAGCGCGTCGGCCGCTCCGGGCACTGGGTCGGCGCGTTGCCTCATGGGGTCTTCTTCCCGACCACCCGCGATGAACTAATCGAATGCGCCGCGCTTGTGCGGGCGATTCGGAGCGGCGAGCTGGACCGCCTGGAAATTCCCGAGGCGCCGCTTGACGTGCTGGCGCAGCAGGTCGTTGCCGAAATCGCCGCCTCGGAATCGTGGGGCGAGGAGGAGCTTTACAATTGGGTGCGCACGGCCTATCCCTACCGGGAACTCGCCCGAAACGCCTTCGATCAAATCGTTGCGATGTTGGCCGACGGCATCAGCACCTCGCGGGGCCGCCGGGGGGCGTATCTGCATCATGACCGGGTGAACGGCGTGCTCAGAGCGCGCCGGGGCGCCCGCCTAGCTGCGATTACGTCCGGCGGGGCAATCCCCGATACGGCGCAGTATCAAGTCGTCGCCGAGCCGGAGAGCTCGCTCGTCGGCACGATCGACGAAGATTTCGCCATTGAATCTTCTGTCGGCGACATCTTCTTGCTCGGCACGACTTCCTGGCGCATTCGTCGCGTGGAGCCGGGCCGGGTGAGGGTCGAGGACGCCAAGGGCGCCAGCCCAACCGTGCCGTTCTGGCTGGGCGAAGCTCCGGGCCGCACTTGGGAACTCTCGCTCAGCATCGGCGCCCTGCGCGAGGAGATCGACCGGCTCGGCGCTGGGGCTATTGAGCTGCTGGTCACCCAGTGTGGCCTGTCGGCCGGCGGCGCGGAGCAAGCCATCGCCTACGTCGCCGCGGGCAAGCGCATCCTCGGGGCCATGCCGTCGATCGACACCATCGTTGCGGAGCGATTCTTCGATGAATCGGGCGGTATGCAGTTGGTGATTCACGCGCCGTTCGGCGCGCGCGTCAATCGCGCCTGGGGCCTCGCTCTGCGCAAGAAATTCTGCCGCTCGTTCAACCTCGAACTGCAGGCCGCGGCAACCGACAACGGCATCAATATTTCTTTGACCGAGCAACATGCCTTTCCGCTCGATGTGGTTTTTGAGTTTCTCAAGCCGCAAACACTGGAATATACGCTGACGCAGGCGTTGCTGGATTCCCCGATGTTTACCGTACGCTGGCGCTGGAATGTTTCCCGCGCCCTGGCCGTGCTGCGCTTCTCGGGCGGCCGCAAAACGCCGCCGCCGCTGCAGCGCATGCGGTCGGAAGACCTGCTGGCGGGCGTCTTTCCTGATCAAGCGGCCTGCGCCGAGAATCTTACGGGCGCGATCCGCATCCCGGATCATCCGTTGGTCGCCGAGACGATTCGCGATTGTCAGCACGAGGCGATGGACCTCGACCGTTTCGCTGCGATCGTGCGCCGCATACAGGACGGCGAAATTCGGACCGTCGCCGTCGAGACACCGGAGCCGTCGGCTTTTTGCCACGAAATTCTCAACGCCAACCCTTGGGCTTTCCTCGACGACGCACCGCTTGAGGAGCGTCGCGCGAGGGCCGTGCAGATGCGGCGATCGCTCGACCCGGGTTCGCTCGGCGCCGACGCGGCACTCTCGGCGGAAGCGATTGCGCAAGTCTCGGATGAGATTGCCCCGGTCGCCCGCGACGCCGACGAGCTTCATGACGCTCTGCTCTCACTCTGCGTGATGCCGCCTGTCGTGGAGTGGGAAGACTTCTTTGTCCAGCTTGCCGGCGCCGGCCGGGCGACTCTGCTGTCGGTCGATGAGGGAGAGTTTTGGGTACCGGCGGAACGGCTCACGCTGGCGAGACGGATCTACCAGAATGGTCAGTGCGAACCCGCCATCATGGCGGTTGAACCAAGAGGCCCCCAGCCCGACGGTCTCACCGCGAGCATTGCGGAGGTCTTGCGCGGCTGGCTTGACGCGGCAGGACCGGCAACCGTCGATGACTGGTCAGCGCGTCTCGCCCTGCCATCGTCGCAAGTCGAAGCCGCGCTGATCGCCCTAGAGAGCGAAGGGCAGGCGATGCGCGGACGCTTCTCCCCGGACTTGGGGGAAGTAGAGATGGAGTGGTGCAACCGGCGTGTTCTGGCGCGCATTCACCGGTTGACGCTGAGAAGGCTGCGGCGCGAGATTGAGCCGGTCTCCAGCGCTGATTTCATGCGCTTTTTGCAGCGCTGGCAGCGGGTCGCTTCCGGCACGAGACTCCATGGCGCCGATGGATTGCTGCAGATTATTCAGCAACTAGAGGGCTTTGAGGCGCCTGCCGCCGCGTGGGAGTCGAGTCTGTTCCCGGCGCGCGTCGCCGACTACAAACCGGAGTATCTTGATCAGCTTTGTTTGGCCGGCGAAGTCATGTGGGGCCGCCTCTCGCCGCACCCGGCGGTCGATCGCGAGGAAGGCGTGGTTTCCAAGCGAATCCGCCCGACGCGCGCCGCTCCGCTAAGTTTCTTCTTGCGCCAGAACTCCCGCGAGTTGCTGCATGAAGTCCTTGAAGGCGATTTGGCGCTCTCTCATTCCGCTCAGGATGTCTATCGGGCTCTTCAGGCGAATGGCGCATCCTTCTTCGCCGACATTCAGTCAGCGGCCGGGCGTCTCGCCAGCGAAGTCGAAGAGGCGCTTTGGGAACTCGCCTCTGCAGGGTTGGTCTCCGCCGACGGATTCGACAACTTGCGGGCACTCATCGATCCGCGCCGGCGTTCGGGTCAGGCCAGTCGCCGCAAAGCCCGCCCGCGACATGCGGCGGGGCGCTGGGCGCTGCTCCCGCGAAATGCCGGCGACGTCAATGTCGAGTCAGCCGCGCGGCGTTTGCTTGCGCGGTGGGGCGTGGTATTCCGCGATCTGATGCGGCGCGAGTCGAACGCACCGCCGTGGCGAAGCCTGTTGCAGGAGTTTCGGCGCATGGAAGCGCGCGGGGAAGTACGCGGCGGACGATTTGTGGCGGCTTACGTCGGCGAGCAATTCGCCTTGCCCGAAGCCGTCGACCTGCTCCGCTCGGTTCGGCGATCGGCGCCGGACGGCGAAACACTCGACATCGCGGCATCCGATCCGCTCAACCTCGCGGGCATCGTATTGCCCGGGGATCGCATCAGCGCACTGAGCGCCGGCCGGGTCGTGATGCGGGACGGCATCGCCGCGGCGACCGACGAAGGCGCGGCGCTACACGCCTCCGGGGGCGCCGCGGAACACATAGCCTACGACTAGATAGACGGCGTAAGTGACCAGCAGCACCCAGCCGAAGGTTCGGCGCATGTGAGTGCCCGAAACGAAGATTCCCACGCGGAATACGGCTAGGATGAACAGCATCATCGGGAACACGACGCGGAAGAACTGCGGACCGGCATCCAATCCAACCGGCGTCACGGCCGCGGCCGCGCCGGAGACGAACAGCACATTCAGAATATCCGCGCCGACGATGTTGCCCACGGCCAGTTCGCCGTGCCCCTTGCGCGCCGCCGTTATTGCGGTGACTAGCTCGGGCAGGGACGTGCCGAAAGCCACCAAAGTCGCGGCGATGATGCTCTCCGGAATATTCATGCGCACAGCCGATTCAGTGACCGCCGGTATGAGCGCCTGGGCGGAAACAACAACCACCGCCACAGCGCCGACAACCTTGGCCAACGTGAGCCAGACCGGATCTTGCTCTTCACGGTGATGCGGCAGCTCGCCTTCCGCCACGTCGGCGCGCGACCACGCAATGGATTTATAAAGGTAGGCGCCCAACAAACCTAGGAGGACGAACCCCATCCACTGCGGCAGGTTGCCTCCGGTGGTCCAGGACGCGATCGGGTCGGACCAGTTCAGGCATGCCCGGACCAGCAGAAAACCGGAGCCGAACTGAATCCAACCCTGGCGGTTGACGATCGTCGGATCGAGCCGCAACGGCGCGATGAGTGCGGCGATGCCGAGGATCAGGCCGGTGTCGCAAATAACCGACCCCGCGGCGTTTCCGAGCGCTAGATCAGGCGAACCGTTAATCGCCGCCATCACGGAAACAGCGACTTCCGGCGTGGTCGTGCCGAGGCTGACGATCGTGGCGCCGATGACGGTCTTCGGTATACGGGACCGTTCCGAGAGGTCAACCGCTTCGTCGACGAGCAGATCCGCCGCCCTGCCCAAAACGTATAGGGAAACCACGAGCACCGCCCCGAGCAGAGTCCAATGCAGGTCGGCGTAAAAGGATTCGAGCCATGCTTCCATAGGGGCGGTGAGCTTGGAGTATACCGATTGATTCGATGCGGGCGCTATTGAGCACCACTCAGGCGAGGGTGAATCCGGACTGATTATCCTGCTTGCTTTCCGGCGCCAAGGCGGGCGACTCCTTGGGTGATGCCGAAGCCGGCGATAACAAGAGCCAGGCTCGCGCCTACCTGCCAACCCGGCGGCGAATAACGCTCCAGCGGATAGTCTTCCGGCTTGATTTTCGCAGCGTCCGCGGAGGTGAGTACGCGACCCTTGAGCACGTGGCCCGCCTGCGGCGGCACGCCCTGCTGGAAGGGCCACAACCCGAGCACGGCGCCCAACAATAAGCCCAGAAGGACGCCGAGCGTCGCTTTCTCAAATCGCCTTAGCAACTGGCGAATCAGATTGCTCACGCCGATGACGCCTGTAACGACTCCCAGGCCCACCGGAATGATGACGCCGAAGGCGGCGATCATCAACTCCCAATGCGGACCGCCCTCAGACAACACGGCCGTTTTGGCCTGATCGATAGCTCCGAGGATCGTCAGATACTGACCCAAAATCAGCAGCAGGTAGCCCCCCGATACGCCCGGCAAGATCATCGCCGAAGCTCCCGCCAGCCCGGCGAAAAACAGCACTGCGTAGCCGGGTCCGGCTCCTGAGTCGCTGGTCCCCGGTTCAATCGTTGCCATCAAGGCCATCACCGCGAAACCGGCCGCACAGCCCACCCACGCCGCCTTGGTTGCCGGCTTAAGCAGTCTCCAAATCAGCGGCACGCCGCCAAACGTCAGCCCAATGAAGACGCTGTACATTGCCCAGCGATGGTCGACAACCAGATTCTTGACGACGCCCGCAAACAGCCCGATAGCTAACGCAGCCGATCCGACGATCAGCCCCAGCGACACCAATGTGCGCAGGCGGAACCGCAGAGTGGATACTTCGGCGATGCCGTCGATAAAGGCGGGATACACCCCGGCGGAAAGCAGCATGGTACCGCCCGAGATGCCCGGAACCAGATTCGCCAAGCCCATCAAGAGTCCGCCAACCACCTTCCGCGGCGCTTGTAGCGGTTCTTCCGGCTCGGCGCAGGGAGCTTTAGTTGGGGTCATATTGGCTTGGAATTGGGCGCTAGGGGGATGCCCTTCCGCCCAGCTTATCAAATCAACTCGGTGAGACCGCAGGTCTGCTCCTGACGCCCTAAGTTGCTCACGAATAATACCTTAGGTTGTTCACAAGAGGGGATATAGCGGGTGATAATCGTTAGCAAGATGTCCCAAGAGCCTTTCTCCGGCGAATCCTCGGATGCGCCCTGGGCGCCCCCATTGGATCCCGAACTCGACGCGCCGCCGGCGGAACGGCCGCAGCCGGTTGTGGATACCGCGCCCTTGTCCACTGTCGCGCTGACGGCGGCCGGCGTCGGCGCGTTGAACCTGCTGTTAACGTTCGCCTGCGTTGTCGCATGGATGATGGACGAGCGGATGGGGTTGTCGATTATCGGCGCCTCCAACGGGCTGTGGGTGTTGCTGGGAATAGCGGCAATCGGTCTTGGGGCCTATGTGCAACGCCAACAGAAGCTTGCGTTGGTCACGGGGGGGACCGCCGGGATAATCGCCACCGCGGCGATATTGAGCGGCATGTTCATCATGTCGGGCGCTGTCCTGCTCCCGCTGATTTCCGCGATGCGTTCGATCATCGCTCCAAGCGGCTAGCGATTGGCAGCCGTTTCGGTTTGGTGCGTGGGCGCCGCCTTGGCATGGCCCGGACCCGGCGGAGGCTTGTAATAGGTCACCAAGCAGCCTCCGAGCGCGGCCAGCAGAATTCCCGCGACAAACTGCCAGCGGATTGCCGACCATCCGCCGGCCGGCGGGCTCAGCCACATGGCAACTAGGGCATTCACGATAGGAGCGCCTGCGAAGACGATCGACATGACGGCCGCCGGAGTACCGCGTGCCCCGAACGCCAACAGCACGCAGAAGGCGCCGATCGCGCCGACAACGCCGGCAACGAGCGACAAACCCGCGCCCCTGATCG
>CAMPKL010000149.1 GCA_946887065.1 uncultured Bryobacterales bacterium | reverse complement strand
GGCTTGATGTCGCGGTGGACGATGCCTTTTTCGTGAGCGGCCTGCAGGCCTTGGCCGATTTGCACCGCGATGTCGAGCGCTTCCGCCAGTGGTAGCGGCCGCGCGGCGATCTTCTGCTTGAGCGTCTGGCCTTCCAGGCAAGCCATCGCCAGCAAGGCCCTGCCGTTCACTTCATCAATTTCGTAGACGGTGCAAATGTTGGGATGGTCAAGCAGCGCCGCCGCCTTCGCCTCGTGCAGAAAGCGCGCCTTGTGCTCTTCGCTGTCGAGCAGATGCGGCGGCAGAAACTTCAGCGCTACCTGCCGGCCGAGCTTCAAATCCTCGGCCTTGTAGACCACACCCATTCCGCCTTCGCCGAGCTTTTCGACGATACGGTAGTGGCTAATAGTCGAGCCGACGATGATGATGGGGGAATTGTAGCTCTAGGCAACCGGCGAAAGCACCGTCAGGACGGATTAGAAGCTACTTCCGACGTTGGAGTTTCGCGGAAACGACCCAGTCTAGACGTCTCCTGTGGTTAAAGCGAGCTGCTTCATGGGTACTTGCCTCGGCGCTGCGATGCCCTTGTTTCATGAAACAGTTGTTCCTCACATCAGCGTTCGGATCACCCTGAGCCGAAGCTCCTCCAATGAAGCGCAGATGCTGCGGGCATCATGTCGGGCGACTGAAAGCTTCTCCATGGCGTCACCGAAGCTCTGCACCAACTCCCCACACAGTCTGTCGTGTTGGGAGCGCAGCGACGCCGTCTCAGATTGGGCGGATTGGTAGCGGCGAGCCGAGTGCAGCAGACCGATTCTGTCTTCTTGCGGGGTCGTCTCGGAAAGGCAACCGAACGCTCCGGCAGACATCGCTTCTTCTCTCCAACTCCCGGCGCCCGCGGGCCCAATGACCACAACGGCTGACCACCGCTCTACGAGATCGGAAATCAGCGCTACCGGGGTCTGGCAGTGAGGATCGAGCAATATCAGACAGATGTTCTCTCCCTCCGCGCCGCTTTCCAGAACCCAGCGAGGCGTTGGGGCCCGGCGGCCGTCCGCGAAGAGGACCTGCCACAACCCGCGGCCGTTGCTCTTACCGTTGTGGACTAGTTCCGCCATAGTCATCTCCCATAGCGACGCAGAATCCGATCGCGGCGGGCGAGCACAAATCGAATCTCTTTCCGGGTTAGCAGGTCGCCCAATTCCTCGTTGAGCTGTTCGCGATTCAGGCCGGAGAGAGCCGTGAGGAACGCGCTGTCCGGGTCAGCTAGTCCTTCCAGATCGCCCAGCGTCTTGCTCGCATAGAAGCCGCTGGTGAACGCTCCTTGCGCGTCGCCGACAAGAGCCCGGAATAGGATGGCCCGAGGCGTGTGGTCTGGCTCACGATCGGAGTTCCAGATCGTAACCGATGCCAGCTGACCATTGATCTTCCTGAGTACCGTGCACGGCGCTACGCCAGCTCGCATCAGGCGGTCCAGCCTGTATGCGGCGGCAGCGTACACGATGCTGTCGCGAGAGTGGAACCATCTGTAGCGATACGGCTGTAGCGTCTGGAGAAGGACCGTCATCGTGGTTCGACCGTCGCTCAGTAGGGCAAGATGGGCGTGCTCCTCGCGGGTGTCTTGTGGCCCGTGCTGGACGATCGGTGCTTCACGGAGGAATCGCTCGCTAGCAGCGGGCTCTTGAAACGACGCCTGGGCAAGAGCAGCATTGCCTGTTAGCAGTACGGCGACGAGCGAGATAGTGAGTTTGATTCGGACCATTGGCTTTTCTCCTCTCTCCTTTGAGTGCAAGCCGGGAACCAAACCGCGCTAGCTCAGCTAGAATTCGGCGCATGTGGCAGATAGCAAGTGGTTTATGGAGCAGTCTGAGGCGCGGTTGGAGATGCGCGCCTCGGTAGATTCGTCAACCGGGGGACGTCGTCTTCGACGCGACGCCAACGGAAGTTATCACCCTCTCAAGCAGACGGCTGCCGCGACCGCCTTACACTGACGCCTTGCTGCTGTTCCCAGGTTGAACTCGGACCCAACCGTTCACGCTAACCGTTAAAGTAAGAGCCATGTGCGGGCGCGTGCTGCTTATTGCCGCCGTCGTCTCTCTGCCTTTGCTCGCGGAAGAGACATGGTCCGGCGTCGAACGGATCGTGGCCGTCGGCGACGTTCATGGCGACTACGAACAGTTCACGGACTTGCTGCGCCAAGCCGGGGTCATCGACAAGAAAGATAAGTGGGCCGGGGGCAAAACGCACTTGGTCCAGACCGGCGACATCCCCGACCGCGGACCCGAGACCCGCAAGATCCTTGACCTGCTGATGGATTTAGAGAAGCAGGCGAAGAAGGACGGCGGGATGGTGCATGCGCTGATCGGCAATCACGAAGCGATGAACATGTACGGAGATCTGCGCTACGTGACGCCCGACGAGTTCTCCTCTTTTGAAAATCGAGATTCGAAGGGACTGAGAGACTACGCTTATGAGCGCCACGTCGAGAGCGTCAAAGCCAATCCGCCGTCGGAGGGCCTGCCGGAATTCGACGACGCCTACCATGCGAAGTGGGATGAGGAGCATCCCCTCGGCTACTTCGAGCACCGCAACGCCTTCTATCCGGAGGGCGAATACGGCAAGTGGATCCGGCGGAATAAGGCGGTCGTCAAGATCAACGACACTATCTTTCTCCACGGTGGCATCGGACCCAAGTACGCTGACTGGGAGATCGCCGCTTTCAATGAACGGATCTCGGCGGAGTTGAGCGATTTTTCCTTAGTCCGCGGCGGCGTCGCGATCGACAGCGAAGGCCCTCTTTGGTACCGCGGCCTAGCGCGCGATCCTGAAGAGACGCTTGCGGACCACGTGGACGCCCTATTGGCGAAACACAACGCTATGCGGATCGTCGTCGGCCACACGCCGACCGCCGGGACAGTACTGCCGCGGTTTGGCGGCAAAGTGCTAATGATCGATGTCGGTCTCGCCGGGGCCTACGGGAAGCGAATGGCCTGCTTGGTGATCGAGAATGGCACGCCGTATACGCTGCACCGCGGCCACCGTTTGGAGTTGCCGAAGGACGCTGGGAACGACGAGTTGCACCGATATCTTGCGGAAGCCGCCGAACTCGACCCGCAACCGTCCCCTCTGGCCGCTACGATACAGGCGCTTGAATCCGGGCTGGCGCTTGAAGCCGTAGGTTCGGACCAAGACAAATAGTCGACTTCATTAGCCGCGGGCTTCTCGTAAAAACGACGACGAGTGATTTGATTCCTTCCCGCTCATGAGCCGACCGGTTGGCCCCAGGCCGCACGCCGTTGCAAAGGAGAATCAGGCGATTCTTCGGGCTGTGAGACGGTTTCACGGCCCCTCATCACCGAATTCGTTTTGGTTGCTCTCCCAAGTGGTCTTCAGCGAGTCGAGGAATTGGGCGATCCCAGGGTCGTTGCGGACGGGGTCGAGCATCCGGTCGCGAGCCATCATGGGGTATTGTGGCCAGCCGGCCTCCACGGTGATTTTCAACCAACGCAGCGCTCTAGAGGCATCGCCCATGCCCGCGCGAACCTGGGCGATGCCGTACGTGATGTGATGGAAGGGCTGAGTTCGGGGCGCTTTCTCCGCTTCGATTTCCACGGATGCGATCTCCGCGGCGGCGGCAGCGAACTCCCTCCGGAGCACGTAAAGTTGGGCGCGGTGGATGCGGGGCATCAAAGTGGTTCTGCTGGTTGCGCCAAGAACCGTGGCTGCAATCTCCTGCTCCACCAGCGGCGCCGCCTCCTTTGCCCGCCTCTTGATGAGGTAGAAGTCAACTCTCGGGGAGCGGCGGAATAACCTCTGCTCGGCGGCCGCGCCTTCGTCCGCAAGCAGGCACGCGTAGTAAAGGCCAACCAAGTTTGTCTTGTAATATTCGTCGTCTGGGTCCGCGAGCAGTGCGGCGTTCTGGTGTTTCACCGCCAAAGCTTCAAGACCGATGTGCCAATAGTAATAGGCAAGGTCGCTGTGGCCCGCGTTGGGATCTAACCGGAGAGCGGCGCGTGCTTCGAGGATGGCCCCGCGAAGATTCCATTGACCATAGCGGCTATAGTGTATGACGCCTCTCGCCACGTGGATTTGGGCGATGCCGGGGTCCAGCGTCTCGGCTTCCGTGAGTTGGCTTGTGGCGAGTTCGATGATTGCAGGATCGTCGACGATGAAGACGCCGTACACGGCGTACGCGTAGCCAAGGTGCGCGCGAGCCAGAGCGTAGTTTGGATCCAACTCGACGGCCTTCTTCAGCAGCTCGATTGCCAATGGAACTTCACTGCGGGGGCCAATCCGATTGCCGAGATGATATAGGGCTTTGCTGTAGAACTCGAACGCCTCAGGATTGGCCGTGGCATGGGTCGCAAAGTCGCGGCGCTGGCCGGCGTCGAGCTCGAGGCTGAGCTGGCTGGCTACTTGACGGGCGATCTCATCCTGGACGGTGAACACGTCTCCAGAAAGTGTGTCGAAGCTCTGTGCCCAGATGGTTTCGCCGGTTGCGGTCCTCAGTAGCTGGACACTTACACGAATGCGGTCACCCGATTGCTGGAAGCTGCCTGACAGCACGGCCTCGGCGCCGAGGTGGCGAGCGGCTTCCAGCGGATCGCTGTCCTCGGTGGCATATCTGCGAACCGCATTCGTTGGCCGGACCTGTAACTGGCCGGTCTGGCTGATTTTGGTGATGAGTGCGTCGGCGATCCCCAAGCCAAGAAAGCTGTCCGCGGCATCGGGGGAAAGCAACTTCAAGGGGAGGATGACGATGGAATTGATGGCCTGTTGCGGAACGACAGAGCGCCATATCAAGAAACCGGAAACCGCGAGCAGAAAGGCGGCAGCCGGCACAGACGCCCACAGGAGGCGCTTCCGGGTCAAGGCGGCTGGTTGCCGCCTCGGGATTTGTCTCGGTACGGCCGCCTTGCGCAGATCGACAATAAGATCGGAGGCGTGCTGATAGCGTTCCTGAGGTGACTTGGCAAGGGCTTTGGCGACGATTCGGTCGAGTTCCACGGGGAGCCCGCTTCGCAATGCGGTCACCGGCTCAGCCTGGCGGTGAACGATGCCGTAGCTAATGGCATGGTGGTTCTCACCCTCAAAGGGCAGGCGGCCCGTGAGCATCTCAAAGAGGACCACGCCGAGGGACCAAATGTCGGTACGGCGATCGGTTGCTTGCCCCTGTGTTTGTTCCGGAGACATGTAGGCCGGCGTGCCCAAGAAGGCCCCGGTTTCGGTCAGACGGCTGCGTTGATCGACCTGGGCGAGGCCGAAATCCATGATCTTGACCTGGCCTTGCGGCGTAAGCATGAGATTGGCGGGTTTGATGTCGCGGTGAACGATTCCTTTGTCGTGAGCGGCCTGAAGGCCAATACAGGTCTCGATGGCGATACCGAGCGCTTGTTCCAGCGGGAGCGGGCGAATTGCGATCTTATCCTTTACGCTTGGCCCGTCCGCGAACTCCATCGCAATGAAGTTGTGCTCTTCGTCGATTTCGTGGATGGTGCAGATGTTCGGGTGATTGAGCGATGCCGCAGCCTGGGCCTCGCGCAGGAAACGATCCGTTTGCTCCCGGCCTTCGAGCGCGTCAGAGCGAAGAAACTTAAGCGCGACCGTGCGGCCAAGCTTGAGGTCCTCAGCCTTATAGACCACACCCATCCCGCCTTCGCCGAGCTTCTCGACGATGCGGTAGTGGCTGATGGTGGAGCCGACGATGATGGGGGAATTGTAGCTCTAGACAACGGACGAAACCACCGCCAAGGTGTACTACGAGTTACTTCCGGCATTGGAACTTCGAGGAACCTGACCAACTTGTGCTCCCTGAGAACGTAAAACGATCGATTCCAGCGGTTCCGGCTCAAGCGGTCAACCCAGCATAAGCGTTGAAACTTTCTACAGCGTTTGAAACCGAGCGCCTTGCGCAGTCACTCAGGCGGCGCGGCTCTCGACCAGGCATCCCCTCGGCCGTTGCGACGGATCTCGTGACGCCGTAACGGAACAGCAGCGGGCAGATCGACGCCCCTCCGCCGATCGCTTCGACAATCTCCTTCGATGACTCTCCGCGTTCCAGCGATCGCGATCCCACACGCTTCGGCCAGATCCGCCACCATAAAGACCCGCCACTTCCTTCTTTTCCCTCGTAAAGACTCTCGCTGCAGAGGCCAGAGTTAGAGGTACAATCTCCGCGAGCCTCTCTGGATCCTCCAAGCCATTCTGGCCCCATCTTTTATGCCGAGCAGGCACACCGCGGGTCAGACTGTTTCGCACTACCGCATCGTCGAAAAGCTCGGCGAGGGTGGCATGGGCGTCGTGTACAAGGCTGAGGACACCAAGCTTGCACGGCTGGTGGCGCTGAAATTCCTGCCCGACGGCGACGAGACGGATGAAAAATCCCGTAAGCGGTTTCTGCAAGAGGCGCGCGCCGCGGCGGCGCTGAACCATTCAAACATCTGCACGGTGTACGAGATCGATGAGGAGCTTGGGTTTCTTGCGATGGAGTACGTTGACGGCGAAACCGTAGAGGCGAAACGGAAGCGCCGTCCCCTACCCATCCAGGAAGCTCTCGACATCGCTATCCAGGCCGCCACGGGGCTTCAAGCCGCGCACGAAAAAGGAATCCTGCACCGCGACATCAAGGGCGCCAACCTGATGGTGACCACGCAGGGTCAGCTCAAGATCATGGACTTTGGGCTGGCTCGACTCGCGAACCGAACGCGGTTGACCCGCACCGGTTCGAGTCTCGGTACGCCGGCTTACATGCCGCCTGAAGTTTATGAGGGCGAACCGGGCGACGAACGCTGCGATATTTGGTCGCTGGGAGTCGTCGCCTACGAGATGATCGCCGGTAGGCTGCCGTTCGATGCTGATTCGGAAGCAGCCCTGCTCTATGCAGTGCTCAACAAGGAACCCGAGACGCTCACGGCTTTGCGCACTGACGTGCCGCCGGCTCTGGACGGGCTTGTGGCGAAGGCGTTAACGAAAGACCGGCTTCTGCGGTATCAACACGTTGGCGATCTCGCGATCGACTTAAAAGCGTTGCGGCGCGGCGGCCTGCCTTCCCCGCCACCGGTTAAAGACTCGCGGAGCTCGTCAAGTGCGTGGAAGATCGCGGCTTTGGCCGTTGCGGCGCTGCTTGTTGTTGCGGCGGGCCTGTGGACCTGGCGCGAGCGCGAACGTATGGGACGCGAGAAGGCTCTGCGGCAAGCCGAGACTTTGGCGGATGCCGGCGCCATGATCGAGGCCTATCGCTTGGCGCAATCTCTCGACGAGCGTAATCCAACGGATCCCGCTCTTGAGAGAGTTTGGGAGGCCATAGGCCCGGCCATGCGCATCGAGACGGATCCTCCTGGCGCTGAGGCGTACATCCGCGATTATATGAAGCCGGACAGCGAGTGGGTCCCCCTGGGCCGGACGCCTCTCGACCCTGGACGTCTGCCCTATTTGCTGCTTAGCCTGAGGCTCACGAAAGAAGGATACGAGGACGTGCAATGGGCGTTGCGGCCGGTAGTCCTCCCACCTATCAAGCTCACGCCCAAGGAATCGAATCCTCCTGGCATGGTGTATGTTCTCGGGACCGGCAGACCCGACCAACCTTTGCCTCTGGACGACTTCTGGCTCGACCGCTACGAAACCACCAACGCCGAATATAAGAAGTTCGTCGACGCCGGAGGTTACCAGGATCGCAAGTACTGGAAGCA
>CAMPKL010000148.1 GCA_946887065.1 uncultured Bryobacterales bacterium | reverse complement strand
CAATTCAAGCCCATCGAATTCCGTCCTGATAATCGCGGATCCCGATGGAATCCGCGATTTTCAGGACGGAATTCGATGGGCTTGAATTGTTGCCGGCTGGCCGTCACTTGGCGGGCGCCAATGTGGAGTTAGCGGGCCAGGAGGATCGGCTAGACCGCTTGACGATGGCCTTTGAGGGGACTCGGGAGAAGTACGACTTCATCTTGATCGATTGTCCGCCAGCACTGGACTTGCTCACCCTTAACGCGCTGGTCGCCGCCGATTCGGTTTTGATACCGATCCAATGTGAGTATTTCGCGCTGGAGGGCATTTCAGCGCTGATGGAGACCGTGGATCAGTTGCGTGAGGGTCTAAATCCGCGTTTGCAGATCGAAGGCGTCTTGCTTACGATGTTCGATGAGCGAACCACATTGACGAAGCAGGTGGCGTCCGATCTGAGGGACTTCTTTGGCGACGTGGTCTTCCAGACAGTCATTCCACGCAATATTCGGCTGGCCGAGGCCCCCAGTCATGGAAAGCCGGTCCTGCAATATGACCTGCGTTCCAAGGGAGCGGAGAGCTATTTGGAGCTGGCGCGCGAGGTTCTCGATCGGCTGGAAGCAAGTTCGCGCGGCAAAACGGCACAGTAAGAGGCAAGACATGGCGACGAATGAGAAATCGGCTTCTCAAGCTGCATCCCGCAAGGCGCTGGGGAGGGGACTGGACGCGCTGCTCTCAAGTCGGCCAGGTGCGGCAGCCGCCGTGGCTACGGCGCCGGCTGTGCAGTCGGGCGAGCAAATCCGGATGATTGCGTTGGATGCCATCGATCCGAATCCAGACCAGCCGCGTACTGTTTTCCAGACAGGGGCGATTGAGGAGTTAGCGCAGTCTATCAAGGAAGACGGCGTTATTCAGCCCATTCTGCTGAAGCCTGTTGGTGCGCGCTTCATGGTCGTCGTGGGCGAGCGCCGTTGGCGGGCGAGCAAGCTGGCGGGCCTGTCTGAGATTCCGGCGGTGATCCGCGACGTCAATGAGGAAAAAATTCTCGAAATTGCGTTGGTTGAGAACATCCAGCGCGAGGATCTGAACCCGATCGAGATTGCGACCGCGCTGCAGCGCTTGGCGAATGAATTCCAGCTAAGCCACGAGGAGCTTGCGCAGCGCACCGGCAAGGATCGCACGACTGTTACAAACTTGCTACGCTTGCTTCGTCTGCCGAGCGACGTACAGGAGCTGATCGGTGAGAAAAAAATCACGATGGGGCACGCCCGAGCCCTACTATCGCTGCCGGAGGAAGACCAGCAACGCGCCGTCGCTGAAAAGGTCGTTCGCCAAGAGCTATCGGTGCGCCAGGTGGAGCAGCTGGTGAGACAGATGCAGCAGCCCGCGGAGCCCGTCGTGAAGACGATTTTGGACCCGAATGTCGCGGCAGCGATCGCACGCCTGGAAGAATGTCTGGGAGCCCCCGTGCGTTTGGTTGAGCGAGGCAAAAAGGGGCGAATTGAGATTAGCTACGGATCCCCTGCGGAACTAGATCGGCTTTATGCCGTGCTCACGGGCGACGAGTAACCGCGCTACTGGCCGGCGTCCGCCCCTGCTTCGATCTGCTCGGCCAAACCGGCTGCTCTAGATCGAGCTAAGTGTACTACTTTCATATCGTTAGAGATATTTAGCAGTAGCGGAAGGAACTGGCTGGGAGCGACGATTCGACCTCGATCGAAGGCGGCGTGAAACTGCAGGAGCGCCTTGTTGACTCCCAAGCGGTCAAATTGAATAGCGCGCTCGATGTTAATGCGGTGCCACTCGGTATCGGCCACGCGCAAGAACCAATCGACCAACTCTTGGACCGCTTCATCGGTGACGAAGACGAATTCGACTTCGTCGCTCGTGCCGGCTGCCTTGCTGTAGCGCAGGAGCTTGTTTCCGGTGAAGGCGGTTTTGCGTTTCGGTTCCTCGAATGGCTGATCAAAATATCCAAGCTGTTCTGAAATTTCAAACAATCTAGAAATATCTTCTTGGGGCGCTTGGAACTCGATCGGCAGCTCATCGTCGGTTGATTCGCGGTAGATCACCTTGCCGTCCGTGTGGACAGTGACGTCAAAATACTCCGGCACACTGCCGGGGAAGTCTCTTGAAAAGAACAACTTATCGCCATCAGCGCCAAGAAGGGCCGCAGTCCAAAGGGTCGACAACAGGAAACCTGCCAGGAAACGGTTACGCATTGGTTGACACCTTGATTGCTCTAGCATTCAGGCTTAACCCACGAGTGGCGTGACAGATGGCCACCGCGAGAGCGTCGGAAGCGTCATGCGGCTCGATGATTTCGCGCAAGCCCAACAAGGAAGCGGTCATGAGTTGGACTTGATCCTTGGTAGCGCGACCGTAACCCACGACGCTGCCCTTGATCTCAAGCGGGGAGTACTCCTCGACCGCCAAGCCAACCTCGGCGGCCGCCAGCATGACCACGCCGCGAACCTGAGCCAGCTTCAGCGCGGATTTGGCATTCACTCCATGAAAGACGGTCTCCACGGCAAAACGTTCCGGTTGATCACGCGCGAGTACGTCCCGGACGCCCACATAGATCAAACGGAGGCGTTCGGCGAAAGGCTTCTGAGGAGAAACTCGAATTACGCCGGCGGTAATCAGGCGATGGCGGCGGCCATCGGACTCCACCACACCGTAGCCGGTCCTTTCGGAGCCGCAGTCGACGCCAAGAATTCGCATCTATCTGGGGCCGGCCCGAACCGGCAAAGGCCTAGGCGGACAGCTTCTCAAGTTCTTCGTCATCGATCTCAAAATTGGCGAACACGTTCTGAACGTCGTCCTGCTCTTCGATGGCCTCAATCATTCGCAATACCGAAGCGGCCTGCTTGCCCTCAAGCTTAACAGTCACTTGCGGAACCCGGCCCAATTCCGCCGACTCCGGCTCGATGCCCAAGCCCTGTAGAGCGGTGAGCACCTGATCGTGGGCGGTGTAGGTCGATACGACGACCCAGTTCTCGTCCTCGTCCTGCATGTCGTCGGCGCCTGCGCCCAGAGCGGCTTCCATCAGCGCATCCTCGCCGATAGCACTCTTAGGAACGGTGATCAGGCTCTTGCGGTCGAACATGTAGGCCACGCAACCGTTTTCACCGAGGTTACCGCCGTTTTTTGAGAACATGTGGCGCAATTCGCTGACTGTACGATTCCGGTTGTCGGTGACGGTCTCGACGAAAACAGCCACACCCGCCGGTCCGTAACCCTCAAAAGTGATTTCTTCAAGAGACTCGCCTTCGAGCCCGCCGGCGCCGCGCAGAATCGCTCGTTTAATATTGTCCTGTGGCATGGACTGCGCTTTGGCAGCCGTAATGGCCGTCCGCAACCTTGGGTTCGCATCCGGATCGCCGCCGCCGTGACGTGCGGCGATCTGGATCTCGCGGATTAGACGAGTAAAAATCTTGCCGCGCTTAGCGTCGGTGGCGGCCTTCTTATGTTTGATTGTGGCCCACTTCGAGTGACCGGACATGATTGCGCTCCAAGCGGCTAGCGGAGTCAATTCGGCGCAAAGCCGGACTCGACGAGTAGCCGCTTTTCCAAGAATACCAAACCATTGGGCCCGACCAAGTGCGGGGTTATGATGGTGAAACAGATGGCCTTGCGGTATCTCTTCCTGGGCCTGCTCCTGCTGATTGGCCCCGTTGCGGCTGAGGACGCGGTCCTCTCTAGCCGGGTCGATCAAATTATCGACCGGCCGGCGGCGAGGCGCGCGTTCTGGGGCGTGCAACTCGTGGATTTGGATAGCGGAGAAGCCGTCTACCAGAATAACGAGGACAAGTTATTCGTCCCAGCATCGAACGCCAAGCTGTATTCGACGGCGCTAGCGCTTATGCGGCTTGGGCCGGACCGCCGATTCACGACGAAGCTTGTAGCCGGGGAACTATTGGCCGCGGGCGGAAAGATCGAAGGGAATCTCACGCTTATCGGAGGCGCCGATCCGAACTTCTCGTCACGCATCGTGCCCTACAACCCGAAGGCCGAGTACGGCAAAGATCCCCTCGAACCGATTCGACGGCTCGCTCAGCAGGCTTATGACCGCGGACTGCGCAAGGTTGCGGGCAACATCGTGGGAGACGACTCCCGCTTCGTATGGACGCCCTATCCGGAAGGTTGGTCTTTGGAAGATTCGACTTGGTCTTACGGGGCTCCGATTAGCGCGCTCTCATTCAATGACAATCGCATTGAGATCTTGGTGCGGCCTGGAGCGGGCGACGGAAAGCCGGCGATACTGCGGCTGGAGCCGGCTGTCGGCTATTACGCAGTCCGCAATCTGACGCGAACGGCCACGTCAAGAACGGTCGCCCGGACCCTGAGCATTGAACTCAGGCCTGATCAGAAAGCCGTGCGCCTTTGGGGAGATATTTCGGTTCGTTCGCCGGGCAGGGAGTTGTCAATCGCGGTGGACGATCCAGCCTTGTTCGCGGCGGTCGCGCTAAAGCAAGAACTGGAGCGAGTGGGCGTTGAAGTGGCGGGAGTCGCCGCGGCGAAGCACTACGACATTGCCGAGGCGCCCGACCTTAAAGGCGGGCCGCCGGTAGCGCTCGAAACGTATCCGCTTCAGCTGGCTGCGATCGAATCAGCGCCGCTGCGGGAAATCATCAAAGTCACCAACAAGACGAGCCAGAACCTTCACGCGGAAATGCTGTTGCGGGAAGTCGGCTACTCGGTGCGAGGCGTCGGCAGCCATGAGGCAGGCATCGAAGAGATGCGCACGTTTCTGGGTGAGGCCGGGCTGAGCCCTTGGGAGTTCTTCTTGAGCGATGGGTCAGGACTCTCCCGCAAGGATCTGGTGAGCCCAGCGGCGACGGTGAAACTGCTGCGCCACATGTGGAACTCGCCCCTGCGCGACGCCTACGTCGACAGCTTGGCTACGGCAGGCGAGGACGGCACGTTGGACTGGCGCTTCTCGCGGTCGACCGCGAGGAGCCGGGTCAGTGCGAAAACCGGAACGCTGTCGCACATTACCGCGCTGTCGGGCTACGCTACTACGTTAGACGGAAGGCACTTGGCGTTCTCCATCTTCGTGAACAACTTCGGCGTCTCCGGTTCCTACATCAGGAATCTCGTGGATGAGATCGTAATTGCCGCCGTGGAGTCGAATCCGTCGAACACGACAAAGACGGAGCCCGCCGCCGCGGTCGCCGGGCGTCCTTGAATCAGCGAACGACGGTGCTAGCGGCAGCGACGTTGTCGCGTTGGTCGTAAGCTCGCACAGCAATGACAATGCCCCCGCTTTCGGCCGGGGCGTCCGCCTCAAATTCGAAGCCCAAAGAGCGGGCGTCAAACAGCCCTTCCGCGGGATCTGCGGGCAACCAATCGCCGCCGTTGATGGAGTACTCCGCGCGAGCTATTTTGCTGACGGCGTCCTGGGCCTGAAAACGGATGTGAATGCGTCCATCTTGGGCCGACGCGGAAAGGCCGGAGATTGCCGGCGCTGTGTTGTCTATGAGGAATAGCTCGGTCTCGCGGGCTGCCGAGAGGGACTCGCCCGCTGGATTCGACGCGGCATCATTGACGGTGAGGCGAATGCGGTAGCGGCCATCCGGAAGCGACGCCGAATCCCAACTGAACTCGCTCTCTTCGATCTGTTTGCCGAGGACGACCCAGTTAGGATCGTTCTCGCCGCGAATTTCAATCTGGGCCAGGAGCGCATCGCCATTGGGATCGTCGGCCTGCCAGCGGACGGCCATCCAACCTGGATCCTCGATCAGGGTCTGGTTCAATTGCGCTTGTTGGACTGTGCGGCGATCGGGCGTGCCAAGCGGCGGCAGGCTGATGGTGTCCGGCCGGGAGACGGGCCGCAAGATCGGGAAGCGGTAGTTCGGCGGAGTAGTCTCCACGCCGATGATGCGCGGCTGGCGATTGACCGGCCGGTAATACAGCGTGACGGCCTCAAGCAGTGGAGACGCCCCTCCAGAGCCGGCGCCCAATACGGCCCGGAACTGAGCAAACTCCGCGGGCGGAACGGGGCCGTCCGCGGGACTCCAATCGCTCCAATTCGCTGTCGGACGATTCACATTCCCGGTGCGCAGGGAAAGTTGAATTTCGCCGCCGAGGGTTTCGCCTTCGGGCTCCAACGCGCCCCACTTCGAGAAAATCTCGGCATCGAGTACATCGGATTCAAAAGTGCCTTGCGGCTCAAGCCCTGGGCCGAGCCGATAGACCTTGCCGATGTTGCTGGCCCCAAGGAGCACGGCGCCGCTAGGGCTGGTTGCTATCGCGGTGATCTGGTTGGAATCGAGCGTGGTGAGCAGGCGCGAGTCTTGAGGCGAATCCACTCGATAGAGGCGTCCATCATCGCCCGTGCCCACCAACAGGCGACCAGACGGGTCGAAGCCGAGCGAATAGGCGATCGCATCGAGGGACTCCCAGATGGTGAGCGGCTCGCCGTTTGGCGCGATGCGGACGACGGAACTGCCGCCGCGCACTTGTAAGGCAATCGCCGACGGGGCCTGCCGTGCGGCCTGCGCCGCCTCGTTGGCGGAAGTGGACTGATTACCGCCCTCGTCGCCTTGCCCATCGGCTGCTGAAGGCGGTTGCGGCTGTGGCGCGAGCGCCGGGCTTGGCGCGCCGACGGCGGAGCGCGCACCGACGCCGGCCGCGTAGATCGAGCCATCCGCGCCGACGGCAATAGCGGTCACTTCCTTTCGCGAAGTCTGATGCAGGACAAAACCTTGGGGCGAATCGCCGGACGAATCGATCCGCAGAATCAATCCGCTGGGGTCCGTGCCGATTACGAGCCGGCCTTCAGCGTCAAAGGCCAGCGATCGCACGTGGACGTCGCCGGTCTCGAAGAAAACGGAGCCGGCGCCGTCGGGTTCGACGCGATGCACCGCGCCCCGGTCGCCCGTGGCCAGGTAAAGTGCGCCATCGGGACCAAAGGCCATGTCCCAGACATAAGGCGTTTGCGGATCGTAGAAAGCGGACGCTTCTCCGTTGGGAGAAATGCGGAAAACCTGTGCGCTGGGCGCGGCCGCAGCATAGAGATTGCCGTTCGCGTCGAGCGCCAGCGCGTGGATTTCGATCGCGTCGGTTTCAAAAAAGACTGACCGCTCGCCAGTCGGCGCGATGCGAATCACAGAGGCTTCAGGACCCGCGGCGGCGTAGATCGTTCCGTCGGGTGCGGCGGCGATGTCCCAGAAGTAAGACGTCGGAGATTCGTCGATCTGTTCAAGGCGAGGCGCGAGCTCTAACTTGCCGTCATTGCGAATGCTCAGGCCCTTGGCCGTTCCTTTGGCGAAATCGTCTTCGGAGGTTTGCACCCAGGTGCGTGTCTGCTCGGCCCAAGCGATGAACGAAACGAGGAACAGACCGAGCAGCGCGACAGCGTTACGAGTGTGCATCAAGTGGACCTTCGGCGGAACTATTGGATCTCGATCGCCAGCGCCCGTTGACCCTCAACGACGGCATCCAATTGGACCTCCGTCTCGGCCAACGCGGAGCCGGACTCCAAGGCCATGCGTCCTTGGGCAGTCGCGCGCATAACGTTCAAAGTGGTTGCGGGAACGTTAGGCATCTGAGTGTCGTCAATGGCCGCGGAAGGACTGCGGTCGGTGAGCGCAACATAGATCACGTCGTTGCGGCGCTCCTGGTTAAGCAACGACAACGTCTCCGGCAGACTCAGCGTCTGATTGCGCGCACCAAGCGCAAGCCGGCGTTGGTTGTAGGCCGAGGAAT
>CAMPKL010000147.1 GCA_946887065.1 uncultured Bryobacterales bacterium | reverse complement strand
AATGGTCGGGGCGCCGAGATTCGAACTCGGGACCTCTTGCTCCCGAAGCAAGCGCGCTACCAGGCTGCGCTACGCCCCGACACGGGAAGAGCTTCATCGATGATACCGGATTCCCGGGTGTCCCGCTTGAGGGCTTACCGCCAGCCGGCTCCCTGCTCCTGTAGGTAATCGACGACCGCTCGGTGTCCTCCGCGGGCGGCGAAGGCGAGCACAGGTTTGTCTTCCTTTCCGTGGTGAAGATTCAGGTTGGCGCCGGCTTCGACCAAGACTCTCACCGTTTCCAAGTGGCCACGGTCGGCGGCGAGGATGAGTGCTGTAGCGCCCTCGTATTGACTGGCGTCGAGGTCGGCGCCGGCTTTGGCCAGAAGGCGGCAGGCTTCGACGCGGCCGTTCTGGGCGGCCCAGGTCAAAGCGGTGTCGTCCCACTGGTCACGGGCGTTGACGCGGACGCCGGATTTCAAGAAGCCTTCGAGACGGGCGATGTCGCCCGCTTTGGCGGCTTCAAACCAAGCCGGGTCGGTATAGAGACCGATCGCCTTCTTCAGCTTGTCTGTCCAGGTCATGATCCTCCACCAGAGTAACAGTGTGCAGGCGGTGCATTATCTAATTCGTACATGACCGAGATTGCTAGAGTGCAGAAGGCGTTCATTGACGCTTGGCCGATTTGTATGGATAAGTTCACCGCCGCCCGCACGGACTGGGAAGAAGCAGTGGATGCGGAAGCTCTAGGCATTGAGGCGGATGTCGTCGACGTTCGGCGCCGTCTGCACATGGAGCCGGAGCCTAGCGGCGAAGAGTTCGGCTCGGTCGAGACGTTGCGGTCACGATTCGAGACGGCGGGTGTGAACTGCCGAGTCGTGCCTGCCCGCAACGGGTTGCTCGTCGATGGTCCCCATGCCGTCGAGGGCGTTTCAAGGATCGCATTCCGGGCGGACTTGGATGCACTACGTCTGCACGACGGCAAGACCGTCGCGTATCGCAGCCGGCGCGACGGCGTGATGCATGCTTGCGGTCACGACGCACACACCGCCATTGCCGCCGGAGTCGTCTTATTGCTGCAAAGGCTTGATCGGCAGGGCGCCTTGCCGTGGCCCGTTGCCTGGCGAGCCATCTTTCAGCCGTCCGAGGAGACGGCTAGCGGCGCGGTCGAAATGATGGAGCAGGGGGCGCTGGAGGATGTCTCGAAAGTGTTCGCGTTGCACGTCGATCCATCTCGCCGGGTCGGCACGGTGGGAGTGCGAGACGGGGCGCTGACCGCGTCGTGCGACGAGTTGCTCATTCGGGCGACGGGCAGGGGCGGACATGCCGCGCGTCCGCATGAGTCGCAGGACCCGATTGCCGCGTCGGCCCAATTGCTGACGGCGATCTACTCGCTGATTCCGCGCTCGGTGGATAGTCAGAACCCTGTCGTCGTGACGATTGGAAGAGTCCAAGGCGGCTACACCGCGAACGTGATTCCCGAGCAGGTGGAAATGGAAGGGACGCTGCGCACGTTGGATTCCAAGGTGCGGGAGGCGGCGAAGCAGAAGCTGAGGCGTCTGACGCGCGGCATTTCTGAGGCGTCTGATGTGACGCTGGAGATCTTTTTCGAACGAGGGATGGGGGCCGTCGTTAACGATTCGGGAAGCAACGCGATCTTGCGCGAAGCGGCGCAGAGAACGGTGGGTCCGCAAAACGTTGAGGAAATTCCCCGGCCGAGCATGGGAGGCGAAGACTTCGCCGCCTATTTGGAGAAGGTTCCCGGCGCCATGTTCCGTCTGGGAATCGCTTCGGGGGATGCGCCGGCGTCGCCCTTGCACTCGCCTCTCTTCGACATAGACGAGCGTGCCCTCGCCCTGGGCGTGCGGATCATGGCGAGGGCCGTAATTCTAGCGGCGCGCCCTCCATGCCAGGATTAGTGGAGGCAAAGAGTGGCCAAGATTTGCTTCCAACCCAACGACGGGCCGACGGTCGGAGTCGAACTGGAATTCGCGCTCGTCGACGCGCGGACGATGGAGCTTGTCAGTGCGTGTCCAGCGATCATTGAACGCTTACCAAGGGAACTGCATCAATCGGTAAAGCCGGAGCTGATGCAGTGCTATATCGAGATCAACTCGGGCGTCGGAGAGACGGTCGAAGACGTTCGGCGCGATCTGAGAGACAAGATTGAGGCTGTCGAGAAGATCGCGGATGGTTTGGGCGTAGCTCTGTACTGGAGCGGCTCGCATCCGTTCTCAGCTTGGCAGGACCAACAGCCGACGGAGGACGAGCGGTATGCACGGCTCCTCGATTCTTTGCAGGATGTAGGACGTCAACTGGTGACGTTTGGCCTGCACGTGCATGTGGGTGTTGATTCCGGAGACAAGGCAGTCATGATCTGTGATCGGATCATGCGTTACCTGCCGTTATTCATCGCCCTGAGTTGCAACAGCCCTTGGTGGGAGGGACGCGTCACGGGATTGCAGTCACACCGCTCAAAGATCATGGAAGCGCTGCCCACGGCGGGTCTGCCTCCGCTGATGCGCAACTGGAGCGAATATGCTTGGCTGCTGAATCACCTTCAAGAGACGGGCTTCATCCATTCGATTCGAGACATCTGGTGGTTTGTTCGGCCGCACTACAATTTTGGAACCGTGGAGGTTCGCGTGTGCGACATGCCCGGCTGCCTGGACGATGGGATCGCGCTTGCCGCGCTGGCTCAATGTCTTGTCAGCGCCTTGTCGGAACAAATCGATGAGGGAACGTACCAACACGACAGTCACCCCATGCTGGTTAGGCAGAATGTTTGGCGCGCCGAGCGCTACGGACTGGACGCCATGCTGATTCATTCAGAGACTCTGCAGCCGCAGTCCGCTCGCGACATGTTGTTGCAGCTCATCGATCGGCTCGCCGACACGGCGGCGGCGATTGGAGCCGAAACGGGGCTGGAGCGCGCCCGGTCTTTGGCGGCGGGACCGACCTGGGCTCGCCGCCAGTTAGCGGCGCTGGAAGAGACGGGGGACAAACGAGAGGCTGTTCGAAAGATGCTCAAGCTCTCGCGGATCGCGCCGGTCTAGGCTGGCTTTTCGCTTTCGTAGCCGACGACCAGCAACGTCAGATCGTCGGACTGAGCAACATTCTGCGTAAAGTCCGCAATCTCATCCATGAGTGCGTCGTGGAGTTCTTGAACCGAACCGTACTTTCCGCGGCTGGCGAGATCCGCCAGGCGCTGCTCTCCGAAACGATCTTCAGAAGAGTTCGCCGCCTCGGACACTCCGTCGCTGTAAAGGAGGAGGCGGTCTCCAGGGTGCAGCTCTAGCTGCTCGGAAGGGAACTCGGCGTCAGGGAACAGGCCAATCGGCACCGCGGTTGGCCTGAGCCAGTCGACGCCGCCTTGAGCCCGCACGACTAAGCCGGCGCAATGGCCCGCATTCACCCATCGACCCGTACCGTCGCGGCGGATCATGGCGCAGAACGCCGTGGTGAAACGGGCATGGCGGGAGCGCTCGGTGATGTAGCGATTGATTTTCGATACGACTTCGGAAAGATCGACGCTGGAAGCTGCAGCGGAAAAGAAAGCGCCTTGCAAGAGCGAGGACATGAGCGCTGCCGATACGCCCTTGCCGGAGACATCGGCCAAAACGATTCCCCACGAGTCGTCGCCCAGGTCTATAACGTCGTAGTAGTCGCCGCCGACTTGAAAGCACGCTTCCGACGAGCCGGCCGCTGCGAACCAACCGCTGGAAGGCAGCGTAGCGGGAAGCAGCGCTTGCTGAATCTCGCGAGCGATCTGCAACTCTTGCTCAAGATCGTGGCGGCGGCGGCTTTCGCTCAAGAGCCGGGCATTTTCAAGAACCGTGGAGATCTCGATGCCCAGGGTCTGCAGCAATTCGCGGTTCCCTTCCGCGAGATTGGCGCCGATCTGGCGGGTGTCCATGTAGAGGACGCCCAGCGTGTCTTTGGCCTTTGTCAGTAGATTAGTTTCGGATTCTTGTCCGAGCCGAATGCGCACGAGCGGCACGCAGACGACGCTGCGCAGTTCAAGCGCCAGCACGGTATGGCCTTGTTCGAGTGCCGCGACGTCGGCGGCCGGGTCGAACGACATGGCGAACAACTCAGACCGATTCTTGAGAGCGTCTTCGATGACCTGGTGAGGCACACGCAACTCGTCCGCCGCGAGAATCTTGCCTTCGCGATCACGGGCGACGCGGATGTCCAACAGTCCATCGGGTCCGTGCAGCATCAGAAATCCGCGCTCGGCGCCGGTGACCGCCAAAGCGGCGTCCACCGCGGCGGCAAGCACGTCGTCGACGGAACCGGATGACTCCAACGCTCGGGCGACATCGAGGACGGCGCTAAGACGTCCGAGATTGTCGCCTGCCTCAGGCATCGCGGCGACTTTCTTGAGCAAGGGAGCCGAAAAGGCGGGGTTGTCGCCGACGAACAGGACGTAGGAGTCGTCCACGCCGAAGTCGATGCGGTCCCGTGGCCGCAACCGCGCCCGTCGCACCCGTCGCCCGTTGATGAAGACGCCGTGACGGCTGTCGCAATCTTCGATGTAGTGGTCGCCGTCTTCCAGAAGAATCTGCGCGTGGTTTCTGGAAATGCGGCTGTCGCGCAAAGAGAGTTCGCGGTCAATCAGACGGCCGATGCGGAACGGGCTGCGATCGACACGAATTTGGCGCCTTTCCTGGTTGGGAGAGATGACGGTTAGGATCATGGACGCGTGGTGAGTTAGACGGGCGCGTCTAAGCGAGGTAAGGCGGGTTTCGGAAGAGCTAGGGCGTCGTTTGTCCGACTTCTTCCGGCGTATCCACGGTGTCCTCTCCCTGGCAGTCGGCGCACAATCCGCCCACTTCAGTCCGGGCTACTTCGATCTTGAAACCGAGCGACGTCTCGATTTGATCCCGCAGATCCTTGACCGGGTCGCCAAAGAATTCCTGGACCGCGCCGCACTTGAGGCAGACCACATGGGCGTGAGCTCTCTTCAAACGCGTCTCGTAGTAGTGCTGCTCGCCTTCGTAGTGCAGCAGGTCGAGTTCGTCGATCAAGCCTTCTTGTTTCAGCACTTTGAGCGTGCGGTAGATCGTGACGCGATTGATTTTTGGATCGCGCTTCTTAGCCAGTTCAAATAACTGATCGGCATTCAAATGCCGATGAGCGTTGTTGATGATCTCGAACAACAATTCCCGCTGCCGGGTGAGCCGGATGCCGTGGGCTTGTAGCGGCGCTCTTGCTGGAGATCTGGCTGGCAACTGATAACTCCGAACGCCATCATCCTACCATAGGGCTCCGAATCGCCTCCTCGATTCCAGAATCGAAAACGCTCTACGGCGCGTCTATTCACTAGGAGGCGCTTGGCGGAAACGACCTAGAACGGAAGAACTATAGACTTCGGCGAAAACGGTCCCTATAGTAAAAGTTCCGGACGCCGTCGGCGACACAAGACGTGACTAAGAAAAGAACAGACTTGCCTGATATCGTGGATCCGAAGTTGCTGGCCTCCGCCAAAAAAGTGGTCTTCGAGCCGTCGATTCGCAAGACTTTTGACTGCAAAGTCTGCGGAGAGGCGGGCGCGAGCCAGGAGTCGGAAGGTCTTTGCTGGGTCTGCCGTCGCCTCAAGATCAGCGCCTGGCGCGAAGTAGAAATGCAGTTGCCGCTGAACGAATAACAGCGCGAAACATTCTGTAGGAACCAAGGCCGTTCTCATGCCGCGCACGAGAGCGGCCTTTTCGCGTCCGGCTGCTAGAATGGCGTCGATCGATTCATTCGCCACTTGGAGATTGCTGCAATGACCCACCGAATTTGCATCTTTGCCGCCGCCGCCGTCCTGGCGCTGGTTAGCGCCTTCGCACAAGAACGCGCCCCCGCCACGGGGTATACGGACACACCCTTCCTGCCCGGCGGCAAGTGGCGGGTTCATGACGACACCCGCCCGCGGCCTGCCGTGGTTACGCCGGGGACATTCGCAACGGACGCGCAGAGGGGCGCGGCGCCATCGGACGCGGTGGTTCTTTTCGACGGAACGGACTTGTCGGAGTGGGTCGGCTGGGAAGGTCCGTTTGGCTTGGAGTTCTACCCGAACCAGGCCAAGGGGAAGGTGGTGGAGCCGACCTGGAAAGTCGAGAACGGCTACATGCAGGTCGACACCAGAGCCAATTTGCTGTCAAAGCAAAAGTTCGGCGACATCCAACTCCATGTGGAGTGGGCCGCGCCGGAAACAGTCGTGGGAGCGAGCCAGGGCCGCGGCAACAGCGGCATCGGCATCATGGGGACGTACGAAATTCAGGTGCTCGATTCGTTCGACAACAAGACTTATGCCGACGGGCAGGCGGCCGCGCTCTACGGCGAGTACCCGCCGCTCGTGAACGCCTCACGCAAACCCGGAGAGTGGCAGACTTATGACATCGTCTTCGAGGCGCCGCGCTTCGCCGACGGTGAGCTGGTCAAGCCTGCATTCGCCACGGTGTTTCACAATGGCGTGTTAGTTCACCACAGGCAAGAACTGCTCGGACCGACGGCGCATCGCGTCACGTCGGAGTACGTGCCCCACGAGGCCGAAGGACCGATCCTGCTGCAGCAGCACGGTAATCCGGTTCGCTATCGAAGCGTTTGGGTACGCCGGCTCAATTTAGACGACAAGCCCTAGCAGCATGACCACTCAATCCTCGTTGAGCACTTGGGCTGGATCAACAGCGGCAGCGCGCCTAGCCGGCAAATACGCGGCGACCGATGTCAAGGTAACTAACCCGGCTATGACGGCAACGTAGGTGAACGCGTCGGTGGGAGCAACTTCAAACAGGAAGGCGCGGATTACACCAGTCGCGCTCCAGGCGACTAGTAGGCCGGCCGCGATGCCCGCCACCACGAGCTTGAGGCCGGAGCCGACAACGCTTGTCAGCACATTGCGTGAGCCCGCGCCGAGCGCCATGCGGACTCCGATCTCTTTGGTTCTTTGCGTGACGGCGAAGGCGAGGACGCCATAGACGCCGAGGAGGGCGAGAAAGGCCGCCAGGCCGGCGAGCCCGAGGATGAAGAGGGTGCGGAAGCGGGGGATGGCGACCGAGCGATCGATGGTCTCGTCGAGCACGAGCGTTCGCGCGATCGGCGTGCTTGGCGATGCGGCGGTAATGACCTCCTTGGCCTGCTCGATTGCGGCGGCCATATCGCCTTGGCGGACTCGCAGAATCCATTCGTTGGTCTCCCGCCGGGACTGCGCCGCCGGTAGAAATACCGTTGGTTCCGGGGAAGACGAGAGTCCCTCGTGCCGAACGTCGGTCGTGACGCCGACGATCTCGGCCCAAACGGTTTCGGTGTCGGAGCTCCTGATCCGCTGTCCGATTGCATCGCCTTCGGGCCAATAGCGACGCGCCATGGTTTGGTTCACGAGCGCGATAGGCGGAGCCTCACGTTGGTCGGTCGGCTCGAAGCCGCGGCCGGCAAGGATTGGAACACCGAGGACGTCGAAGTAGTTATCTTGAGAAGAGCCGTGATCTCCTCGGGTTCGCGTGAGGTCCTCTCCAGGTGGAAGGTTGTTCCGGCAGAGAGGCCGGTAAGCGGCAAGTTGTTGGCCGCCACGGCGTTGATGCCTGGTATCGCTTGGAGGCGGCTGCGGATCATCTGGGTAAATTGGTCGCGATTCCTGTAGGCCTCACCGTTCATGGGCGCCCAGATCGCGGCGAGACCGGCGGTGTCGAATCCGCGCTCTACTGACATCAGACGCGCATAGCTTCCGGCGAGGAGTCCAGCGCCAATCAATAA
>CAMPKL010000146.1 GCA_946887065.1 uncultured Bryobacterales bacterium | reverse complement strand
ATACGAAAGGCGTAATCCAACATGTGGAAGAAGGAGCCTCTGCGGTCGATGTCATGAGCGCTGCCGACGCTTGCAGCCGGCTCGCTCACTAATCGTCCCGATCGCAATCGGAAAACAAAACGGGCGGCCTGCTTGGGCCGCCCGTTTCCTTTTCGTCCGCGATTCGCCTAACGAATCTTTCCCTCAACAAACGGGACTTCGAATACCTTCTCGTGCATGATCGGCCCATGCCCAAAGTAGCCTTCCTCGCCGAACAGTTCGCCGTGATCCGCCGTGATCGTGATGTAAGTATTTTCGGGGACTACGTCAAATAGCTCCTCGATTACTAGATCCAAGTACTGCACGGCCTTCACCTGCCGATCCCGCAGTTCATCGAGCTTTTGCTGGTCGAAGAATTTCTCCGCCTCGCCGCCAATCTTGCCTCCGACAACTTCATCGTCGAGATGCTTGAACACTCCATGCACGCCGGAGACCCGGGGCCATTGGTCGCGTGGCTCGTCCGGCAGCGCGTATGGATAGTGAGTCTCACCCACGTTCAAGATGTAGAACGACGGCCGGTCCTCCGTGAACTTCAGCTCGCGAACCATCGCCCGCATATCGTTGTGCGAATCCATCAGGCGGAATGTGTCGAAATTCTGATTGATGATCGTCCGGGGATTCAGAACGGGCAGCGAGACCATGGCGTGAGTCCGGTAGTTGAGCCTCTCCTGCAGATACGCCGGCAAGAACAAGCGAGGCACGAAGGATTTGAATTCGACGTTTTCCTGGCCCAGCCGCTCGTTGTATTTCAAGAAGTCTTTCTTGTAGTACTCGGACGCGAAGACATTCTGCGGACTGTGGTGCGGCAACAGTCCCATCAGCAGGTTGTAATGAGACGGCGCGGTCCAGGACGCATAGGACCACCGTTTCTCCACGCCTCCAAGCTTCATCATCGTCTTCGGGGCCGCCTCGACGAAGCTATCGTAACGGCAGGAATCGAAGATCACGAGGATGTAGTTATTGCCCTTGAATTCGCTCATCGTCAGATGAGCGTATCACAGGGATTTGCCGCAAAGCTCCCAGCTTGCGGTACACCGGGGAGCCTTGCACTCCGGGGCCATTGGAAAATCCAAGACAGACAACTGCTTGGGGCGATGCGATAGTCTTGTAAGCATGGCCGCGTCACCGGAGACCCAGAGACTGCAAGAGGTCGGTGACGCCATCTCGTTCGACGATCCGGCTTTATACATTAACCGTGAACTAAGCCTGCTGGAGTTTCAAAAGCGCGTTCTTGAGGAAGCCCAGGACCCCCGTCTACCGCTGCTGGAACGGCTCAAGTTCCTCGCCATCGTCAGCTCTAACCTGAATGAATTCTTCATGGTACGAGTCGCCGGCCTGCTCGACCAGGTTGCCGCCGGGGTCTGGGAACCATCGAGCGGCGACATGCCGCCCGGTGAGCAACTGCGTGCGATCCGGAAAGAGGTTGAGAGCCTGCTGGAGGAATCCCGCAGTTGCCTTCGAGACGATCTAATCCCCGGGCTCAGTGAAGCCGGCGTTCGCATCCTCCCCTACCGGTTCTTAACAAAAACGCAAAGGGACGCGGCCGACGCTTACTTCGCAGAGCGCGTCTTTCCGGTTCTGACTCCTTTGGCCTTTGACCCCTCGCGGCCATTCCCTCACATATCCAATCTCAGTCTCAACCTTGCGGTCGTCATCCGCCACACGGACCAGTCGGAGCGATTCGCTCGCGTGAAAGTGCCCGACACCTTGCCGCAGCTTGTGCGCGTGGACCCGAAGACATCGAAACAGACCTCCTACGTCTGGCTTGAAGAATTGATCATCGCCAACTTGGAGCTTCTGTTCCCCGGAACTCGCATCATAGAGGCGCATCCTTTCCACGTCACCCGAGACGCCGATATCGCAATCCAAGAGTTGGAGGCCGACGACCTTCTTGTAGTGGTCGCCGAGGGAGTGCGCCAGCGCCGCTTCGGCAGCGTCGTAAGACTCACGGTGCATGAAGACATGCCCGAGAAGATTCTCACCATCCTCAAGAACAACCTGGAAATCCATGCAAACGGCGTCTACCGCCTCAACGGTCCATTGGCCCTGAATCGGCTCATGTCTCTCTACGGGATCGATCGTCCGGATCTTAAAGATCCGCCGATGCTTGCGAAGTTCCCAGCCGCCTACGACGGCGCCGATCATGACGATAACCTCTTCGGTCTAGTGGCACGCGAGGACATTTTCCTCCATCACCCCTACGACTCTTTCCAGCCCGTGATCGACTTCTTGCGCCAGGCTGCTCGCGATCCGCATGTGCTGGCCATCAAGATGACGCTCTACCGGGTCGGCAAAAATTCGCCCGTTGTGGAGGCCCTGCTGGAAGCCATGCAGAACGGCAAGCAAGTCGCGGTCCTCGTCGAGTTGAAGGCTCGGTTCGACGAAGAAAGCAACATCAGTTGGGCCCGGGCTCTGGAAGAAGAAGGCGTCCACGTCGTATATGGCCTGGTTGGACTCAAGATTCACTCAAAGGTATTGCTCGTAGTGCGCCAAGAAGGCCACGAGGTGCGGCGCTATGTGCACCTTTCCACCGGCAACTACAACGCCGTCACAGCGAATCTCTATACCGATTTCGGATTCCTAACTTGTGATCCCGAACTGGCCGCCGACGTCACTCAGCTTTTCAATTACCTCACCGGGTACGCCGCCGAACATCATTACCGCAAACTGCTGGTGGCGCCGGTAGGGTTGCGCGAGCGTTTGCAGCAGATGATCGAGCGCGAAATAGCGATTCAGGAAAGCGGTGGAAAGGGCCATTTGATCTTCAAGACCAACGGCCTAGCCGACCGGGCGATGATGCAGCTCCTCTACCGCGCTTCCCAGGCAGGCGTGAAGTGCGATCTGCTCGTCCGCGGAATCTGTTGCTTGCGGCCTGGCATTCCAGGCGTCAGCGAAAACATCCGTGTAATATCCGTGGTCGGACGATTCCTTGAGCACAGCCGCGCGTACTACTTCCGCAACGCCGGCCACGAGGAACTCTATATCGGCAGCGCCGATGCGATGCGCCGCAACCTGTCTTATCGGGTGGAAACGGTATTTCCCATTTTGAGGCCCGATCTCATCCGCTACGTCCGAGATGAAGTCCTCAATACCGCGCTTGCAGATAACCAAAAAGCCCGCATCATGCAGCCTCACGGCGGCTACGCCCGAGTGATTCCTCTTCCGGGCGAGCCTGCCGTCGACAGCCAAGCTCTGATGGCTCAGCGGACCCGAGGCGCGGGCTAGCGAATGTCCTAGTACAGGCCCGTCCTCTTTAAATGGCGGCCTAGGGCAAAGCTCCTACGACCCCGCCGTTCGCGGTCGTGATAGCTTCAGCTGAGAATCTCAATATGGCCGAATTAGTCAGCTGTCCTCATTGCGGCCGGGTCAACCGGCTGCCCGACGTGAAGGGCGGACGCAAGGGCTTCTTTCGCTGCGGTTCCTGCTCGACGACCGTCAAAAGAACAGCGGCGCCCGTCACTGCGACCGGCGGCAAAGTCCTCGACGCGGAGTTCACTCAGTACGAACTCTCTCTGCCGCTGGTGGGCGCTTGCTGGCTGGCAGCCATCGCCCTCCTGCTCGGTTTTTCCACGCTCTTCGGCTTCCTTTACGGCTTCCTCCGAGTCGTGCCGTTCCTCGCCGCCGCCTATGCGACATTCCTCGCGTATCAAGCCAAACGTCAGGCTTGGATCTGGCTGATGGGCGGGCTCACCTTTTTCTACAATCCGATGATCGTTACTCTGCTCGATCGCGTCTCCTGGATCATGATCGACGTCGCCGCGATTCCCATTTTGTTGGTAGCGCCGTTCTATTGCCCGGTCGAAGACCGCAAGCAAGCCAACCGAAAGCGGATGAAGGCTAACATCTCGGAGTTTGCAGACTCCGAGTTCTCGCAAGCCACGAAATAGCAGCCGCCGAGGCTACCACTTGGGAACCGTGACCGCTCCCCGCGCGGCCGACGATACCGACGCCGCATACTTCGCGAATACGCCCGTTTTGTAGCGCGGTTCCGGACGCCTCACTTTGCTCAGTCGATTCGCCAGTTCCTCGTCCGCGAGTTCCACTTCGAGCTTTCGCTGATCACAATCGACCAGGATAATGTCGCCTTCCTCAACAGCGGCGATGGGCCCGCCAAGGAACGCCTCGGGAGCTACATGGCCGACCATCAGTCCGCGGCTCGCACCCGAAAAGCGGCCATCCGTCAGCAGCGCCACGCTCTCGCCCAAACCCGCTCCAACCACCGCCGCCGTGACGCCCAGCATCTCGCGCATTCCCGGGCCGCCCGCGGGACCTTCGTAACGAATCACCACGACGTCGCCGGGTTTGATATTGCCGCTGGTGACCGCGTGCATGGCGTCTTCTTCCTTCTCGAAAACCCGGGCCGGTCCCTTATGGACAAGATACTTGCCGCCGGCAACCTTGATGACGGCGCCCTCGGGCGCTAAGTTGCCTCTCAAGATCACCAAACCGCCCGTCGGCTTTAGCGGATCGTCCAGCCTATGAATGACCTGTTGACCTGACGTCTCCCGCGCTTGCTCGACGGACTCGCCAAGCGTTTGACCCGTCACGGTCTTCGCGGTTCCGTCCACATAGCCGCCCTCAATCAGGCGCTTGGTGATGAACTGAATACCGCCGGCCTTCCAAACATCGGCGGCGACGTACTTGCCTCCCGGCTTGAGGTCCACAAGCAGCGGCGTCTTACGGCTGATGCGGTCAAAATCGTCCAATTCGAGGTCGACTCCGGCGTCGACGGCAAGCGCCATCAAATGCAAAACCGCATTCGTCGAGCCGCCGGTAGCCGCCACGCTGGCAATCGCGTTCTCGAAGGCTTTACGGGTGAAAATATCACTCGGTTTGATGCCTCGCCGGAGCGTTTCCATGACCGTCCGGCCTGCTTCGTAAGCCACGTCGCCCTTGTCCGCCGCCATCGCCGGAACGCTGGCGGCCCCCACAGGCGAAATGCCCATGATCTCCATGACCGTCGCCATCGTGTTGGCCGTGTATTGGCCGCCGCAGGCGCCGGGCCCCGGACAGGCCGCCAACTCCAGGTCCTTCAGCTCTTGGTCCGTTATCTGGCCGGCCGCATGCTTGCCGACGCCCTCAAAGACGTCCTGGATCGTCACGTCCATGCCTTTGTACTTGCCCGGCATGATCGAGCCGCCATAGAGCAGCAAAGACGGCACATTGACCCGGGCCAACCCCATTGCGCCGCCAGGAATCGTCTTGTCGCAAGCCACAATGGCCACCAGCGCGTCGAACATGTAGCCTTGAGCAGTCAGTTCGATCGAATCCGCGATCACTTCACGGCTGACCAAAGAAGCCTTCATGCCCTCCGTGCCCATCGTGATGCCGTCGGAAATGGCGATCGTATTGAACTCCATCGGAGTTCCGCCGGCGTCGCGTACGCCCTGCTTCACGCGCTCCGCCAAGTCGCGCAAGTGGTAGTTGCACGACATCGCTTCAATCCAAGTGTTGGCGATGCCCACGATCGGCTTCGCGAGTTCCGCGTCTCCGAATCCGATCGAGTGGTAGTACGAACGCGCCGGTGCGCGATCACGCCCTTCGGTGATGATATGGCTGCGGTGCTTGAGCGGATTAGACACGGGCGGCGAGACTCCTTTCGATGAATCTTTGATCTTACCGTGCCCCCAGCCGGATATGCTGGAACCGATGACGCAAATCGGTTGGGGGGCGAAGGGTGCGGCGGCGCTAGGAATTGTCGCTGCAATCTGCTCTCCCGCTTACGTTCAAAGCGGCCGAGACCCCAACACTCCCTACTTTGTTGACGACCCGAGTCACGTCGCGCTTTTCGTCAATTCTCAGACCCGAGCAGGGCTGGTGAACGTCAGGGGGGACACGGTCATCACAGTGGATAGCGCGCCCACAGCAGCGATCTTAAGCGCCCTCGATCGATGGAACGCCGTGACCGGCAGCAACCTCCACTTCGACTCTCCCGTCTCCGTTACCACCGCATCCGGCGTAACAGACGGCCGAAGCATAATCACCTTTGCCGACACCCCCTCGAATCGCTCAATAAGCGCCGGCGCGGTGGCCGTAACGAGGCTCATTTCCGATTTGACTGGCGAACTCACCGACACCGACATCATCTTTAGTCCGCAGTTCAAGTTCTCGACTACGCTCCGAGCCGATACTTTCGACATCGAAGGTACTCTTGTTCATGAACTCGGCCACGCCATCGGCATGGGGCATTCCGGCTCGGTGTCTTCCGCCTTGTTCGCGACGATCGCACGAGGTTCGGCTGACCTCCGAACGCTAAGCGCGGATGATATCGCCTACCCACGCGGTATTTATGCGGCTCCCGGCATCTCCAACTACGGCTCGCTCATCGTCGATATCCGGCTCTCCAGCGGTCAGCCCGCCCGCGGCGCCCTAATCACGGCCATCGATCCTGGGAAGAACATTCTGCTGACTGGGCTGAGCGACACGTCGGGCCGCGCCACGATTCGCGGCGTGCCGGCCGGCGCCTACATCCTCTATTCCGAGCCCGCCAACGAGCCGGCGCTCTCTAGCCACTTCAGCCAGACCGGAGTCCTCACCTCCATTGCAACCACTGTCGCCGGCGGCCCCGACTTCCCCAACTTGCTGACCGTCTTGCCAATCGGCGAAACTGCCGCGACGCTTACGTTGCGGCCCGGCTCGGACGCGCTCAACATAGTCGGCGCTGGAGGGGCGGAGGAGGACGCACCTATACAAAGCGACTACGGGCTTATCGCTCGCCCGGGCGGCCACTATCTCTTCGAAATTTACGGCGACGGGTTGGATGACCCGTCTCTATCCCTGGCGTCGATCTCGTTCCTGGGAACGGGCGTTTCCGTCACCGGGCCTTTCGAGCGAGACGAAATCGAGTTGACCGATGGGCGGATTTATCCGCTGTTGAGGTTCCGGATCGACGTAGCCCCAACCGCGCCCGTGGGCAGTTTGTCGGCAATGGTGCGCCTCGGCGGCCAGATTTCCCTGTTTAGCGGAGCCGTGGAAGTCGCAATCCCCACGTCGACCCCGTCATTCTCAGCCGGCGCCGTCGTCCACGCTGCCAGCTTTGAGCCGGGACCTCTCTCGCCAGGCGGCATATTCTCAATGTTCGGTGCGGAACTAGCCCCGGCCGAAGGCCACGGGTTCTTCGATCCGCTCTCGGGCGGACTCATCGAAATCCTGAATCGAGTGGCGGTTCTGGTCGACGGCCGGCCGGCTCCGCTCTTTTACGTCAGCCCAGTGCAAATTAACGCCCAAGCGCCCACGGACCTAGAGCCGGGCAGCTTTGTCTCAGTCCAAGTCCTGCGTGATGACGTAGCGAGCGTAAGCCGCATCCTGCCCGTCGCAGCCGCGGCGCCCGGAGTTTTCGTCCATCCGGGATCAAACCGGGCAGTCGCGCTGAACCAAGACGGCTCACTGAACTCGCCCGCCAACGCTACTCCCTCCGACACCGTGGTGACTGTCTATCTAACCGGCGCCGGGGAAATATCTCCAGCAATCGCCACCGGACGCGCTGCCCCTTTGCCTCCGCCATTAAGCCACGTCCAGGACAGCCTCACGGCAACCATAGGCGGCCAGCCGGCAGCGGTGGCCGGCGCCGGAGCCGCCACAGGTTTAGTTGGTCTCGATCAGGATAATATCCGCAATCCCGCAGAAACTACTGCCGTCGAGGCGGACGTGCTGCTTCGTGCGCTGGATGAGGACGAGGTCGCCGTC
>CAMPKL010000145.1 GCA_946887065.1 uncultured Bryobacterales bacterium | reverse complement strand
GCACTTCACCTGCGGCAGTTCCGGGTCCAGGTCCGTCTCGGTCGTGGCTACGTATTTCCACTCGCTGGTGGCGATGACCAGCGTGGACTGGATCGCCCGGTTAATGTCGGCGAAGCGCATCTCCTCCATGTCAGGATGCGAAAACTCCTTCATCGACTGCACTATCGATGCGATCCGTCCCAGGCCTTCGAGCGACTCGTTGAGCGAGCCCGGAATTTCCTCCAGCAAATAGTCCAAGTCAACTTGGTCGCGGGCCTTTTGAATTTCGTCTTTGTCGGCAGGTCCCAATACTCGCGTGCAGGCCTCCTGCAACAGGCGTTGTTGTAGGCGTATCAGGTCCAACAGGCCCGCGAAGGAATCTCGAACGAAGCGCGTGTTGTCGGTTACATACTGCGTCGGCGTGTTGATTTCGTGCGCGATCCCTGCCGCCAGCTGTCCGATCATTTCGAGCCTGTGCGTTCGACGCAGTTTCGCCGCTGTATCTTTTTGGCGGGTCACGTCCCGGGCTATCCCGACCACGCCTTCCACTTCCCCGGCGCGGTTTCTTAACGGCGCCTTGCCGGGACCTGCGATGGATTTTAGACTCTCTGAGAAGTTGCTCATCGGTGACCTGCCGTAGTTTCCGAGATCTATGTTTCCGTACCGCTTGGTGCTTCCGCAGGCTCTGCGGCGGCGCCATCGAGATTCACTCGCACAAGAACCTTGATCGGCTCCTCAATCCCTACTCCGGCTCCAAAGTTCGAAAGGCGTGCTCGCATGGTTGCCGTGACTTCCGTCCCGCGCGCCACCAGAAATCGCCCGTCGTTGGTCACAACGTCTTGATCCAGCAGCATTCCCGGCGCGAGTTGGATGACATCGACATATTGAGGTTCTATGGTGACGCTCTTTCGGTGTACGGCGACCAAGGCCTCCACGATGGCCTGCGGGATACGGCGCTTCGCGCGCAGCACCGAACACGCATCCGTCTCGCTTGAGCCGAAGCGCAACAATCGCTCAAACTCGATCGAAGCCTGAAGAATCATGGCGCCGGCAATAGTCGGGTCCCAGCCATGCGGCTCCGCGGCTAACGGTTCACGAGGGACGCTGTCAGCCTGCCGGGCCACCATTTCGGAAACCTCTTCGAGGCGCGGAATCCTGGTCAGCAGCCGGCGCGCCACATCGGGGTGTCCGTCGAACATCCGCGCCTCCGAGTCCGATAAGGTTTCGCCCGCTAGGTACTTCGTTAATATTTCGACCGGAACCGCGACGTATCCGATGTGGGCGACTGTCGCGGCGAGGCGGATTCTCCAGCGATCCGGCAACGCCAAGATCGCAGCAACCCCTTCGGCATAGCGGCGAATAATCGCGGTACGGCTAAAGGCTTCCGGATTGACTGTGCCCATGGCATCGAGAAGCAGCTGGGCTGCGCCGTCGAGCGTCCGCTCTAGAAGCTCTCTCTCGGCTTCCCGCAGACGGTATTGATCCAATGCCGCTTCGATGCAGAGAAGCAAGGTTTCCGTCGCGCAAGGTTTTGTCAGAAAGCGAAAGATGTGCCCCTCGTTGACGGCGGCGATGGCGCTTGTGACGTCTGTCTGCCCGGTTAGCATGACGCGGATACTAGCGGGACATTGCGCCTTTACTTCCGCCAGGAACGCGGCTCCGTTCATCGGACCGGGCATTTGCATGTCGCTCACGACGACCGCGAAAGGACCCCGCCGGGACAACAAGTCGAGCGCAATCGATGGGCTTGGCGCCGTTTCGATGGAATAACGATTGTGCAGTTGGCGCCTTATACCGGCCAGCAGGCGCGGCTCATCGTCCACGAATAGAATCCGTTCGCCGCCGTTCACTCCGCCGCCCCAAGCGATTCCGCCGCCCACTCTTGCCACACCGGCATTCTCGCTTCGGCGCCGAGCGATTCAAGATACGCCTGATCGAGTGTCTCGCCCGAAGGATCCCGAATCAGCCCGCACCCAGCGTGAACCGCGGTCAACGCGGAAGCGGCCTTATGCGGGCCGCGGCGCGGAGTGTTATGGAAGGCGATCGAGTCCACGACATCGTCCGGCAGTCCCCACAGTGAACAGACATAGGCTCCCACCAGAGCTTGATCCGTACCGAACTCCCTTTGCTCCGCCTCGCTCAGCGACGCGTCTGATTCCGCCGCTTGCTTCTTCGCGGTTGCGCAACGCTCAGGGAACTGAGACAGCAACACCAGCCGGCCACATTCACTCAGCATGGCGGCAGTGCTCGCCGTGTTCCTTACTCGTTGATCCAGTCCGAGATCGCCGGCGATTCGCGTGGCCAGAACCGAGGACGCCAGACTGCGCCGCCAAATCTCAGTCAACTCGTTGACGTCGGCGCTTTGGTTGAAGACGGAGAATACCCCTACGGACAGGACAAGTTGTTCAATCCGCTCAGTCCCCAACATGGTCGCGGCCTGGGTGACATGCTCGATCGGACGCCGAAAATGGAAAACCGCGGAATTGGCGATTTGCAGGATGCGGGCCGACATGCCGACATCTCGTGCGATGAGTTGACCGACCTCCTCGGCCGACGATTTTCCGTCCCGAATCGCAGTCGTCACAAGCTGATAGGAGTCCGGAAGACTAGGTATCTTGTCGATCTTCGTGATGGCTCTCTGCAGCCCGGGATCCGCAACCAGCTCATGCCATCGTTTCGTGCGTTCGATAACTGATTGCAGCGCCGCTGGGTCGCAAGGTTTGTCCAAATAGACGTGCGTGACTGCAAGGGAACGGAGGATAAGTTCGCGCTGGGCTTGGCCGGACAGGATGATTCGGATACAACCAGGGCGGAGCTGCTTAACTTCCGTCAGCAGTGCGGCGCCGTCCAGTTGCGGCATCCTCATATCGGAAACCACGACGTCCGTCGGAGCGCGCCGAATCGCGGCCAACGCTTCTTCCGGCGAAGAGTAGAACTCCATGTCCCACCCTTCCCTCATACCTCGCAACGAACGTTTAAGACCGGATAGAATGTGCGGCTCGTCGTCTACAAAGACGATCCGTTTCCTGAGAGAATCCACTCCCTCTATATCGGATCGTCAGGGAGTCTCGATAGGAAATAGATAAGGATGGACCAATTGCCGAGCGGATGCGCGGGCGCCTAATGCCCGCCGCCCGCTTCGTCGCCCCACAGTTGCTCCAGGCGCTGATCTCTACCGCAGTTCCAGCGGTAAAACTTATAGCGCACCGGATTCTTCTGGTAGTAGTCCTGGTGATAGTCTTCTGCCGGGTAAAACGGCGAAGCCGCCAGAATTTGGGTCTTGATCGTGTCGGCCGGCGCTCCGCTGGGAGCCACCGCCGCCTTTGAAGCTTCAGCGAGCGCCCGCTCTTCATCGTTCTTGGGGAAGATCGCCGAGCGGTACTGCGGACCCTTGTCGCAGAACTGCCCCGCGCCGTCCAGCGGGTCGATGTTGTGCCAGAAGACCTCAAGCAACTGTGTGTAGCTTATTTTCGACGGGTCGTACTCAATCTCAATCGCTTCGTAGTGTCCTGTCCCGCCAGATGAGACCTTTTCGTAGTCGGCGTCCTTCTTCGATCCTCCTGTGTAACCCGAGGTCGTCGAGATCACGCCGTCCAGCGCGTCGTAGGGCGGCTCCATGCACCAGAAGCAGCCTCCGGCGAACACGGCGGTTTCCGTCGGCTTCTTTTCTTGCGCCGACACCGTCATAGCGGCGGCGCCCAGCAGCAACGCTATCCAGCGGACCAGTTTTAGATTGTTCACCGCATCCCCCTTAGCTGCTCGCCGGCTCAAATTTCATCGCGACGCCGTTCATGCAATAACGCAAACCCGTCGGTTTCGGACCGTCCTCGAAAACGTGTCCCAAGTGCCCGCCGCAACGGCGGCAGTGTACTTCCGTTCTCACCGAGAACCACGAGCGATCTTCCGAGGTGCCGATCGCATTATCCAGCGGCTTCCAGAAACTCGGCCAGCCCGTGCCGCTCTCATACTTCGTCTCAGAAGAATACAGGGGGAGGGCGCAGCCCGCGCAAACAAACGTCCCTTTGCGCTTCTCTTTATTGAGCGGGCTCGTCCCAGCCCGCTCGGTTCCGTGTTCACGCAGCACGTAGAACTGATCCGGGGTCAAGATTTTCTTCCATTCGTCTTCGGTGTGAGTCACTTCGAACCTCGCTTCCGTTTCCGCTTGTGCGTCCCCCGCCAATGCGGCCGCTGTTGCCGCCCCGGCCAAAGCAAATTGTCGTCGTGTAAGTCTCATCATGGTAAGTCTCCCGCCTCAATCTATACCTTCGCGCGCCGAGGCCGTTGGTCGCCAAACAATTCCGGTGAACGTGCTAATTTGACCGCTGAGGCCTCCCCACGGTGCAAATCCTGAAGTCCCCTTATCTATTGATTCCTGCCGTTACCGTCGGGTTACTCACAGCCTGCGGCTCCCCCGACCCTAACGAGCCGGTTGATCCGGAGGCGCCCGAAACAGCCCGGCTCCAGCCGTTCGAAACGGCATTGGACTTTCCTATCGAGGGCCCGGGTCCATTTGACCAGCATCGCATTACGAACGGCCCCACCGCCGTGCTCTCCATGCTGGAGTCGCACTTCTCGATTCTGCAGGGCGGCAAGTCTTCCCATGCTCCCCACACGCACGTGGCTGAAGAGATCATTTTTCCGTTTCAAGGCGATGTCGAGATCTATCGCGGTCCCTGGAAGGAAATCGCGGAATCGACCGAGCGCATCGGTCCTGGACAGTTCATCTTCCACGCCTCGGACCATCTACACGCCATGAGCGCCATTGGACCTGAGCCATCCGGCTACTGGGTCATGCAGTGGGCCGGCGGGCCGACAGGCGTTGACGCGCATATCCTGCCGCCGTCGACCTTCGATTACAGCACGCCGCCCGCGATCGATGCCGAGTCGGGCATTGGTTCCCAAGTCCTCGCGGACTCCCAGACCCCGAACGTTAAGCGCCTGATCATTCAGTCCATGGCTCTGGCCCCCGGCGCCGGTCTTGATGTAGACAGCGCCGGCCATGACACCGTCATCATGACCGTTACCGGCGGACTTCAGATATCCGGCCAGCCGATTGAGGCGCACACCATGTTGTTCCGTCCGGCCGGAGACGAGTTGTCGATAGCCAACGCCGGCCAAGAAGCCGCCCAATACATTTCGTTCGAGTACTACCGGTAACTCAGCGGAGGGGCGATGTCCTTCGAATCCTTGCTCGCCTTCACGGCCGCTATGTTCGTCTTGGCTCTTTCTCCGGGTCCCGGCGTCGCCGCCGTCGTCGGGCGTTCCCTGCAAGCGGGAGTCGCCCAAGCCATGATCGTCGCCCTGGGCCTGATCCTCGGCGACATCATCTACATGACCGCCGCCGTCGCTGGTTGGGCCGCCGTCGCCGGGACACTCGGATCCGTCTTTGCGTTCGTTCGCCTAGCCGGAGCCGCCTATTTGGCGTATTTGGGCTATAGAATGTGGACGTCGGCCAGCCAGACTGTCTCGTTGAACTCTCCACCTGCAGCGTCATCTGCCGGCAGTTTTAGTCTGGGGTTGGCCGTGACGCTAGGGAATCCCAAGGCGATCTTTTTCTACCTCAGCTTCATGCCGACTTTCATGAACTTACCGTCTCTGACGTTCGCGAATGTTCTGGAAATCGCCGGCGTGATCGCTGTGATTTCGCTGATTGTGCTGGGCGCTTACGCAATCCTCGCCGCTAAGGGCTCGGCCCGGCTAACCGCCAACCCCTTAATCGCCCGGCGTTTGCAAAAGACGACCGGTGGGCTGCTCATCGGAGCAGGCGCGACGCTAGCGCTCAAGTCCAGCTAGAGGCGATCTATTTGCTGCAACTATCGCTCAACGGCTTCAACGTGCTGACGTTGATCCGGTCCCCGGCGTCGTTGCGGATCAAGAATCCCTTAGCCTCCACTTTATGGCCAATGGAATTCTGCGGATCGAGGTAAATCACGTTGCGCAGCAACTCGTAGGTCGCGTCTCCCAGGGGCTCGGCTTTAGCCGCTTCAAGCGCCTCGCCGGTCGACTCGCTCGGGTCGCGAACGCGGACCGCCTCCGTCGCGTTGGTTAACTTGTAGGTCTCTTTCGATTCCTGCGTCAGGCAACCGATCACGTGCACCATAGCGAAGCTCGGCACCGGCGCGGGACCGTCCTTGTCCTGAATCCGTATCTTGTCCAACCCGTTAACCGTCATATCCTCGTTGCCCGTCGGGAACTGGTTGCGGCTCAGGAAAAACGCGACAATGTCCACGTAGGACTGTTCGGGCAGAGACCCTGCCGCTCCGGGAGGCATCGTCGACTGGATGCGGTGGAACAGACTGTGAACGGTGTCCTCGCTCCAGCCCTCCATGAAGCGCTTCCCATCCATCGCGCCGCGAAAGCCCGCCAGATCGTCTCCGTGGCACCGCGCGCAGGTCGCGAGGTAGGCGTTTCGGCCCCGTTCGGCTTGGGCCTGACTGTAAACGCCGTCCCAAATCGTCCGCATCGCCTCGTCGCCGCCGGACTGGGCGAAGGCGGCGGGAACCGTGAGTGCGGCAAGCAGGGCCGCGGAAATCAAGTGGGTGGTTGCTCTCTTCATGGATAAACCCGAGTTGCCGGCAGCGGCAAGGCTATATATAACACGGCCGCCAGCCCCGCGAGCAGCCATAGAATAGACGCACTCCGGCCGTCCCAGGTCACCCGTTTTTCGTGAAAAGTCGTTCGGGCCGTCGCCGGCCTATTCCTCGCGGATCGCCTGGACCGGATCGATCTTTACAGCCCGGCTCGCCGGAGCCGCGCTAGCCGCGATCGCGGCAACCGCCGTCAGCCCCAACACGCCCGCGAAAACCGCCGGGTCGGCTGCCGACACGCCGTACAACAGGCTGTCTAGCCAACGTCCGCCGATCGCCGCCGCAACTACGCCGCCGATTCCCCCGACGGCGGTCACCTTCAGCGCCCGCCCCACAACCGATCCGACAATCTCCGATCGTGCGGCGCCCAATGCCACCCGTATGCCGATCTCGCGAGTCCGCTGCGCGACTACGTAGCTTAGTACGCCGTAGATCCCCACCACGGCCAGCAGCAGCGCCGTCCAGCCGAAGGCGGACATCAGCAACATAGCGAAACGTTCGCGGGCGATCGCGCTCGAAACGATGTTCTCCAACGTTTCGACATGGTGAATGACCAGTGCCGAGTCCAGCGATGCTAGTTCGCCTTCGATCGCTCGCAAGAGCGCGGTAGGATCGCCCTGGGTCTTGACTACCTGTTTCAATGCCCAATTCCGGTTCGAGGCGAATTGCTCGTGAGGAACGTACGACTCAACCGACTGGTCCACGCGGTGGTCGTAGCGCGTGTCGCGAACCACGCCTACGATTGTCCGGTCGCCTAAGTCGCCGCCCCCAATCACCTTGCCGAGCGCTTCGCCTGCCTTCCAGTGCCGGCGCGCCAAGGATTCGCTAACAATCACCACAGGCTGCGAATCCTCCCGGTCTTGCGCGTCAAACAAGCGGCCTTCGGCGAGTTGAATGCCCAACGCTCCGAAATAATCGCCCTGCACCACGCGAACGTCCGTGTCGGTCGGCGTCCCGGGCTCTGAGTCCGCGACACCATAGCCCCAACTGTGATAGCGGCCGCTCGCCGGCAGCCAAGATGTCGCGCCGACGGCCGCGACGCCCGGCAGCGCCGCGATCCGTTGCTGAAATTGTTCGTAGAATCGCGCCCTGTCCGGCCCCTCTGGGTAGCCGGCGTTCGGCAAGCTGATTTCAAACGACAGGAGATGATCCGGTGCAAACCCCAAGTCCGTCCGCAAC
>CAMPKL010000144.1 GCA_946887065.1 uncultured Bryobacterales bacterium | reverse complement strand
GATCCTGCTGTTGGCGCGGGCCAGCGCGCGCCAGAAGGAGATTGCCGTCCGGCAGTCGCTGGGCGCCGGACGCGGCCGCGTGATTCGCCAGTTGTTGACCGAATCGGTTGTGCTGGCCGTCTGCGGCGGCGTCATTGGCGTCTTTCTGGCCTATCGCGGCGTGCCGGCGATCGTGGCGCTCATGCCGCAGTTCTCCATTCCGCACGAGGCCGTCATCGCCGTTAACGGCGTCGTCTTGCTGTTCAGTTTCGCGATCGCGGTGCTGACCGGCGTCCTCTTCGGCATGGCCCCGGCTCTGCAACTGGCGAAGTCGGGCGTCAAGGAGGCGATGGAAGAAGGCGGGCGATCCAATACGGGAAGCAGCCGCCTGGGCCGCCTGCGCGGCATGCTGGTCGTCGCCGAAGTAGCGCTGACCGTTGTGCTGTTGGTCGGCGCCGGAATCGCCGTGCGCGGTCTCGCCGCACTCATCCAGACGCCTCTCGGCTACGACCCGTCGAACGTTGTGAACTTGAATGCCGTCGTCATGCAGGGCCAATACGGCACCTGGCAGGAGCGCCGCGCCTATTTCCAGCGTCTGCTGGAAAGCCTGCGCGCAGCGCCTGGCATCGAGAGCGCCACGATCACGCCCACGGCCCTGCCGCCTCGAATCGGATTCAATCTGCCGTTTGACACGAACAGCCATGCCGAACCCGATCAGAATCGAACCACGCTGATGGGCCTCGTCGGCACGGAGTACTTTTCCACGGTCCGCATCCCTCTGCTTCGCGGCCGCGATTTTTCCGAATCAGACATGGATCCGGTGCGGCCTGTGGTGTTGATCAACGAAGAGATGGAGCGCCAGTATTTCGCCGACTCAGACCCCATCGGCCAACAGATTCGCATCCCCGGCCTGGCCGAATTGCGGAGCAATCCTCAATTGCTGATGGCGCCTGACGCTGAGTTCGCCTTTGAGATCATCGGCGTCGTCGCCTCCTCGCGCAATCAAGGGCTGACCGATCCCTCCAAGCCGGCGACGTATCTTCCATACGGGCTGGTCCTGCCGCCGAACGCATCTTTCTTGGTTCGCACCACCGGCGACCCCAATGCCATGGTCAATACTCTGCGGCAACAATTCCTGGCTGTCGACCCTGACCAGCCCCCCGCCTTCGTCCGCACACTGGAGGAGATTCTGGAGCAGTCCGGCCGCGCCTATCCGCGCTTCAGCACCGTGCTGTTCAGCGTGTTTGCGGTGGTCGGATTGTTGCTGGCCGCCTCGGGCATCTTCAGCGTCGTCTCCTACACGGTTACGAGGCGAATTCATGAGTTCGGCATACGCCGGGCGCTCGGCGCGACGGGCGCCGATATCGTGCGGCTAGTGACCAGCACGACAGCCAAGCTGCTGGTCGTCGGCGTCGGCATCGGCATCGGCGGAGTCCTCGGACTCAGCGGCGTCATCGAGTCCTACGTGCAGGGCTGGGACCCGCGCGACCCGATTGCTTTTGCGACCGTCATCGCGTTGCTGCTATTCGTCGCCCTCGTGGCTTGCTGGGTCCCGGCGCGGCGGGCAACGGCGATCCAGCCGGTGCAGGCCTTGCGGGAAGAGTAGCCGCCATCCTTCGCTGCCACCGGGCGATGACTTAGAGCTACAATTCACGCATCCACATCGGCTCCACCATCAGCCACTACCGCATCGTCGAGAAACTCGGCGAGGGCGGTATGGGCGTCGTCTACAAGGCCGAGGATAAAAAGCTCAATCGGCAAGTCGCACTCAAGTTCCTGGCCGACCACCTTCTGAGCGATGTTGAGGCCAAGGAACGCTTCCTGCGCGAAGCTCAGGCGGCGGCCGCACTGCATCACCCAAACGTTTGTCCTGTCTACGAGATCGACGAAGTAGACGGAAAGACCTTTCTGGCGATGGCCTTTCTCAAGGGCGAGACGCTCGAACAGCTCATCGCCAAGGGCCCGCTGCCAATCAAGGACGCTCTGGACATCGCGCGCCAAACCGCTGACGGTCTACAGGCCGCGCACGCAGAGGGCGTCGTTCACCGCGACATCAAGCCTGCCAATATCCTCGTATCGCCGGAAGGCCGCCCGACCATCATGGACTTTGGCCTGGCACGCCTCACCGAGGCCTCGCGGCTGACCAAAGTCGATACGGCGATGGGCACGGTCGCCTATATGTCGCCCGAGCAAGCTCAGGGGATGGATGTCGACTCGCGGACGGACATCTGGGCGCTGGGCTGCGTGCTGTATGAAATGGTCGCGGGCCAACGGCCTTTCTTGGGTCAGTACGATCAGGCCTTGCTCTATGAGATTGTTCACGAAGAAGCCGCGCCGCTAACCTCTATCCGCGCCGGCGTTCCGATGGAGTTGGAGTTTACCGTCGGCAAGTGTCTAGCGAAGGACCGCGACGACCGCCATGGATCGGCGGGAGAAGTCGCCCGCGACCTGCGCACGCTCGCCGACAAGCTTAAGTCGGGCCGCTCGACCATCTTGCGCACCCCGCAGACGATTCCTGCAGCGGCAGGACTCGCGGCGACCCAACCGCGGTCGGGGTCGCCCCGCAAGTGGCAAACGCTGGCCGCGGCCTTAGCATTGCTCCTCGCCGGCGTGACGGCTGTCCACTTCGGCCATACGCTGCCCGAAACCCCTCTGCGTCGCTTTTCGATTACCCCTCCGTCCGGCTTGGACGATAGTCCCTCCACCGCGGGTCTCGCCATTTCGCCCAACGCCAAGCACATCGCGTTCACGACAACCGGCGATGATCGCACGCTTTGGGTGCAGGACCTCGATCAGGACGAACCCCGGAAACTTACTGGGACCGAAGGAGCTACTCTGCCGTTTTGGTCCCCGGACAGCGCGTTTATCGCCTATGCGGTGAGCGGCGAGTTGAGACGGATATCCGTGCAAGGGGGGCCGAGCACGCTCATTTGCCGAATGCCGGAGACGGCCTCGTTCTTTCACGGGAGTTGGAGCCCGAACGGCGAATCGATTGTGTACAGCGCAAGCGACGGCGAGAACGCGTCCTTGTTTGAAGTCCCGGCACAAGGCGGGTCGCCGGAGATATTGCCGACGATTGATGACCGGGAATCGTCCGCCCTCACCCAGTCTCGGCCTCACTTCCTGCCTCAAGCGGCGGGCCGCGCCTTGGTGTTTACTGTCGGTGGAACCAGCGACAGCGTCATGTATGCCAAGAACCTTGATACGGGTCAGACCGAGGCTCTTGGTTCAGGCGATCGTCCCGTCTATTCGGCGGCTAACGGGCTATTGATTTTCCAGTCGGAGCGGAATGTCTACGATCTATGGGCTCGCCCTTTCTCGCTGCAGACGCTCCGGTTTACGGGAGCGGCGTTCCCCATACGGCAGAATGCCCGTCAGCCTTCTTTGTCCGACGACGGGGCGCTGGCGTTTCTAGACGGATTTGGCTCCACTTCCGCCCGGACTCTCGTCGGCCGCGACCGCAAAGGCGATCTGTTCGAGTCCTTCGGCCAACCACAGCCGAACATGGCTTTCCCGGCTTTATCCCCCGATGGTCAACGCGTAGCGGTCACGGCTGGGGAGAGGGAGGATTGGGACATTTGGGTTCTCGATCTGGTTCGCTCCACCAAGACCCGGCTGACGTTTGAGCCCGTATTCGAAGCCGCCGCGACCTGGTCGCCTTCCGGCCAAGAGATCGTCTACTGGCGGGTGGGGAACGAAGGATCAAGCCTGATGAGGATGGCGGCCGACGGCACGGGAGAGCCGGTCGTTGTCGTTGAGTCGGAGAATCTGCTGGCGAATCCCACTTGGTCATCCGACGGCCGCTATCTTGTCTACCAAGAGACCATGCCGCAGACGAGCGGCGATATTCGATACTTGAAGTTGGAGGCGGACGGTCGCGCCTCGGCGCCAGTCGTGTTTCTGTCCACGCCAGCCTCTGAGCAAGCTCCCAAACTCTCGCCGGACAGCCGTTTCGTGGTCTATATGTCCAATGACTCCGGCCGCAACGAGATCTATGTGCGGCCGTTTCCAGAGGGCGCTGGGAAGTGGCAGGCGTCGGCGGACGGCGGGGAAAAGCCGCGTTGGAGCAGGGACGGGACGGAGTTGTTCTACGTACAGGGCACGTCGCTGATGGCGGTTCCCGTGTCGGCCAACGCGCAAGCAGTGGTCTTGGGTCAACCGCAGCAATTGTTCGAGTCCTCCGACCTGCTGCAGATCCGCAGTACGCCAAGCTACGACATCTCCGCTGACGGCAAACGGCTCGTCTTGGTCGCCCCGGAGCAAGTCGAGGAGAGCGCTCCGCCTAAGATCCGCATCGTGCAGAACTGGTACGAAGAATTCCGCGGCCGGGATCAGTAGCGCTGTCTCGCCTTGGTAATCTATTTCGTCATGCAGAAAGTCAAATGGGGCATCATCAGCACTGCCAAGATCGGCTTGGACCGAGTCATCGGGCCGATGCAGCAAGGCGATCTTTGCGACATCCAAGCGATCGCTTCCCGCGACTTGGAGAAAGCCAAGCGGGCGGCTGAAAAGTTCGGCATCCCCAAGGTTTATGGCTCTTACGAAGAGCTGCTTGCTGACCCGGAGATAGAGGCCGTCTACAATCCGCTGCCGAACCACCTGCATGTGCCGGTATCGATCCAGGCGGCCGAGGCAGGCAAGCACGTCCTCTGCGAAAAGCCGCTTGCAATGAACGCCGCCGAGGCGCAGCAGTTGATCGCTGCCCGCGACCGAACGGGCGTGTTGATCCAAGAAGCATTCATGGTGCGCTGGCATCCGCAATGGATCAGGGTGCGCGAGATCGTGCGCTCCGGCGAGATCGGCGATCTACGCGCCATCCAAGGGCTCTTCAGCTACTACAATGTCGACCCGGCCAACGTGCGCAACATCGCCGACATCGGCGGAGGCGGCATGATGGACATCGGCGTTTATCCGACGGTCGTCTCACGCTACTTGTTCGACGCCGAGCCCACTCGCGTGGTCGCCCTGCTCGACCGCGATCCCACCTTCAAGACCGACCGCTTGGGCAGCGTGATCTACGATTTTCCTACCGGGCAGGCCAGCTTCCTGTACTCGACGCAGTTGGTTCCCTACCAACGCATGCAGATTTGCGGAACCGCGGGGCGCATTGAAGTTGAGATTCCCTTCAACGCTCCGGACGACAAGCCGTGCCGTATCTTCATCGACGACGGCAAGGTTCTCGGCGGCCTGGAAGCGCGCATCGAGTTCTTGCCGATTTGCAATCAATACGAGTTGCAGGGGGACGGCTTCTCGCGGCACATCCGCAGCGGCGAACCTTTGGAGTTCCCGCTGGAGAACGCCTTGGCGCAGATGAAGATCATTGATGCGGTCTTCCGCTCGGAAAAATCCCGCACGTGGGAGAACGTCTAATCTCAAGCAACACTTCGCCCGTTACATGGGTCTCTCCCCTGGAGGGTAGATTCTATGAAACGGTACTTCGTGATTGCTGTCCTGTCGTTCGGATTGACGGCGGCATTGTCCGGCGTGGATAGCTCTTCCGCCGTCGCGACCATGCGCGGCGCTGACGGAGACGACATCGGGAAGGTCTCCTTAATGGAAACGGCCGAAGGCGTGCTGTTGAAGGTCGAGTTGGAGAACTTGCCTCCGGGTACGCACGCGATTCACTTGCACGAAACGGGTAAGTGCGAGGGGCCGGACTTCAAGTCCGCCGGCGGCCACTTTAATCCTGAGAACGTGACGCACGGCTTTCTGAAGGGGACGGACAGTCATGCCGGCGACATGCCCAACTTTAAGGCCACCGCCGAGGGCAAGGCCGTGGTTGAGATCATGAATCCTGATGTGACGCTTGAAGCCGGTAAGCCTAACTCCTTGTTGGGCGGCAGCGGCGTGGCTGTCGTGGTCCATTCCGGCGCGGATGATTACAAGACGCAACCTGCCGGCGACGCAGGCAAACGCATCGCATGCGGCATCGTCACCGCCGCCGACTAGTCTCGTTCGCTAGAATTGGGCGCAGTGCCCTTCGCCGCCTCAAGCAAGAAGCTTGCGCCTGAAGCGCTGTTTGCTTATGCCGTGCGAGCGTTGGAGCGCCGCGCCCATACCGAACAGGAGTTGCGCGCGAAGCTAGAGCGCCGGGCCGCCGCCTCTGCCTCGGTCCCTGAAACCATCCAACGACTCAAGGGAATCGGCTATCTCAACGACCAGCGCACTGCCGAGTCGCACGCTTATGGGCGGCGCGAGTTCCAACGCTTTGGCAAACGCCGTGTCCTCAACGAGCTGCAACGCCGCGGCGTCGACTTAGATACCGCTAAACAGACGGTCGAGCAGGCGTATAGCGAAGTCGACGAGATCGACCTAATCCGCGAACACTTGCGCCGCAAGCTGAGTTGCGATCCGGACGCTCAACTTAAGGACCGAAAGCAGTTCGCCAAGCTCGTTCGCAACTTGCAGGGGGCGGGCTTCACCTCTGGTAAAATCATCGAAGCATTGGGCAAAGTCGTTGCCGAACCCGAGTGGCTAGACGGTCTTGAAGAGCGTCTGGCCGAGTCGGCTGAAGCCGCGGCTGAATCTTCCGAGTAGCTGCGCCCGCCCTCCTCTAGCATTAAATTGGGGTTGTTTTTGTGACTGGCAACGAGATCCGTGAAAAGTTCCTGCGCTTTTTCGAGTCCAAGGGACACCGCATCGTGTCGAGTTCTTCGCTCGTCCCCGCCAACGACCCCACGCTCTTGTTCGCCAATGCGGGCATGAACCAGTTCAAGGACACCTTCCTTGGCGTTGAGAAACGCGACTATGCCCGCGCCGCGACGTCGCAGAAATGCGTTCGCGCCGGCGGCAAGCACAACGACCTGGAGAACGTAGGCCGCACGCGCCGCCACCACACGTTCTTCGAGATGTTGGGCAACTTCTCCTTCGGCGACTACTTTAAGGCCGAGGCGATTGAGTTTGCCTGGGAACTGGTAACGGAAGTCTACGGATTACCCAAGGACCGCCTCTACGTCACGATTTTTGAGGACGACGACGAAGCCGAACAGCTGTGGAGCCGGCATACCGACATCGACCCGAAGCGCATTCACCGCTGCGGGGCGAAGGATAACTTCTGGCAGATGGGCGACACCGGCCCCTGCGGCCCGTGTTCGGAGATCTTCTACGACTTTGGTCCCGAGGGCCTGGAGCCAGGAGAAAAGGACGAGCCGTTCCCGTCCGAAGTCAGCCGCTACGTCGAGATTTGGAACCTCGTCTTCATGCAGTTCGATCGCGACGCGGCGGGCAACCTCACGCCGCTGCCGAAGCCGTCGATCGATACGGGAATGGGCTTGGAACGCACGGCGGCCGTGCTGCAGGGCAAGCTGTCGAACTTCGAGACCGATCTGATCCGCCCGATCATCGACCGCGCCGCGGAGATCATCGGCGTGAAGTACGGCCAGGACCACGAGACGGACGTCACCCTGCGCGTGGTCGCCGACCATGCCCGCGCCGCCGAGTTTCTGATCCACGACGGAATCATGCCTTCGAATGAGGGCCGCGGCTACGTCCTACGCAAGATCATGCGCCGCGCTCTCCGTCACGCTCGTCTGGCGGGCAAGCAAGAGCCGTTTTTGTACCAGCTCACCAAGTTCGTCGCGGATCTGATGAAGCCCGGCTATCCGGAACTGCAAGAGTCGATCGAGCGCGTCCAGCGCATCGTCAGGGAAGAGGAGTTGCGCTACCACCGCAACTTCGTCATGGCCGAGCGCGAGTTCGAGGCCGCTGTTCCGCAAGCCGTCGACGGCAAGATCCCTGGCCCGGTCGCGTTTAAGCTCTACGACACGTTCGGCT
>CAMPKL010000143.1 GCA_946887065.1 uncultured Bryobacterales bacterium | reverse complement strand
CTACCTAGCCCGCGCAACCGAGTGGAGCCGTGCCGCGGCCAGCAAAGAGTTCGGCAGCGTGAGCCGGCAATATGCCTCCGTGGAGCCGGCATCTGCGAATCTGCTGGATCATTTGTTGCGGGCTTCCAGCGCCCTGCCCCTGGCGCACGTCATGGAAAAGATCGTCGACGACGCCAACCGCGCCGTCGACTTAGGCCACCGAATATTCGAGCGGAAGTCCAGCGCCGGCGTCGGCGGCCTGAATCCTGGAGTCGCCGTCGGCAGGCTGGAGTTGCTCCAAGCCAACCCGGCGGCCTCCCAAGTTTTTGATCCCCGAGCGATCTACGTTGTCCCTGAGACCGTTTCGGATCTCAAACCCATGGCGGGAGTACTGACTCTCGACAGCGGTAACGCCCTTTCCCACGCACAACTGTTGGCTGCGAATCTCGGTATCCCCAACGCTGCCGTACCATCGTCCCTGTTGCCGGAATTGCGACGCCACGTGGGCACAGAGTTATTCTTTGCCGTGACGCAGCGGGGCGTGGTGATTCTGCAAGACAAGACTGCGGTTGCTCCCGAGATCCTACAAATGTGGACTCGCAACGAAGCGACGAAAGCGACGCGGGTGGAACTGGACTCCTCAAGATTGGACCTCGACTTCCGGGAGCTTGTCCCGCTCGCCGATTTGCGGGCCACCGACTCCGGAGTCAGGGTGGGGCCGAAGGCCGCTAATCTCGGCCAGTTGTCCAACTATTTTCCCGGTCGGGTATCCCCCGGCTTCGTCATTCCCTTCGGCATTTACCGCGAGCACATTCGCAACGCCAAGGACGCCTCGGGAGTCTCGATCGAGGATCTGATTCTCGAAACCTTCGAACGAGCCGAGCAAATGCGCGCTGAGGAGGCCGACCCGGCGGTCTTGCAAGCCGACATCTATCCTCGCTTGGCGCTGATCCGCGATCGAATTCAGCGGATTCCGCTCAACGACTCCTTAGCGGCCCAGATTGCCCGCAGAGTCAGCGATGAGCTGGACGCAGGCCTTCCCGGCAAACCGGGAGTTTTTATTCGCAGCGATACGAATGCGGAAGACTTACCTGGGTTCACTGGAGCGGGTCTCAATCTGACCGTCCCCAATCAGGTCGGCATCGCCAACATTCTGCAATCGATCAAAAATGTTTGGGCCTCGCCGTTTACGGAGAGAGCCTTTGAGTGGCGCAGCCGCGTCTTCTCGGGAGCGCACAGGGTCTATCCGTCGGTCATCGTCATGCGGTCGACGCCGTCGGAGAAATCCGGCGTCATTGCGACAGTCAACCTCGAAACCGGCGACCCGAGCGCGATCACCGTGAATGCCAGCGAAGGCGTCGGCGCAGTCGTCGATGGCGGCGTGGCCGAATCTTTGCTGTTGCAGGCCAATGGCGACGTGAGGCTGCTGCACCAGGGCCGGGCCGTCTATCGCAAAGTGTTGAGCCCATCCGGCGGGTTGGATAATCTTCCGCCGCAGGGCGAGGACCAGCTGCTGGGACCGTCTGAGATCAAGCAGATTCGGGATATTGTCCGGCAGGTCGACCAGAAGTATCCTCCGGCGCTTTCCGAGAGCGGCGAGAAGCTTCCTTGGGACATTGAATTCGGGTTCGTCGGCGGGGAACTGCAACTATTTCAGATCCGCCCGCTGGTTCGTTACAGCGAAGTCAAGACCCTGGGAGCGCTCGCAGCCCTCGAAGGCGAATCGAGGCCGCTCGAGACGGTTCAAATGGACGGACCGCTATGAATCACAAACTAGTCACGGCGGCGTTAGCTCTGGGTTGCGTTTTCGTCATCTCTCAAGCGTTTTCTTATCCGCTGGACGGCTACGAACGAACCCGCATCGGCCGACTGTTGGGCTACCGGATGGCGCTCGACGGCAAACTCAAGAGCACGATTCGAATTCCGCCGGGCGGGCTGTTGGGCACGGCGGACGTCAAGTTGCGGCTCGTCGGCCGCAACGACGCCTTTGACATCACCGAAGGAATGCAGAAAGACGCCAAGTTGCAGGCAGGACTGGAGCGTGTATTTGCTGCTCGGGATCCTTCCTACGGCATCGCCGTACTCGACATTACGGATCCCGCGCATCCCCGTTATGCCGCCTTGCGCGAGTACGAGACGAGAATTCCCGGCAGCGTCGGCAAGCTGCTCGTTGCGGCCGGGTTTTTCGACGCTGTCAGGCAACGCTATCCCGAGGATGTGGAGGCGCGCAACCGCCTGCTGCGAGACACAATCGTCGTCGCCGACCGCTTCGTGAATTCCGACGGCAAGACCGCTCCCTACTTTACGCCGGGCGACCAAGCCATCGTGAACCGGCGCATCGTCATCGGCGATCGACTGAACCTTTGGGAATGGTTGGACAATATGTTCTCGGTCAGCTCCAATGCGGCGGGGTCGACCGTTTGGAAACAGGCCATGCTGCTCCGGAAGTTTGGGGCCGGCTACCCGCCTACACCTGAACAAGAACAGGTCTTCCTGGCCGCAACGCCTAAAGCCGAATTGGGAGGCTACGCCAGAGCAACGCTGGAGTTGCCGCTGCAAAGGAGCGGGCTGAACACTGACCGCTTGAAGTTGGGGACCTTTTTCACCAGCGAAGCGTCGAAAGTGATTCCAGGCGCCGCCAGCTTGGCCTGTCCGTTTGAACTACTGCGTTGGCTGGTGAAAATGGAGCAAGGCAAACTCGTCGACCCCTGGTCCAGTCTGGAAATGAAACGGCTCATGTACTTCACGCGGCCCCGCTACCGCTACGCCTCGTCGCCTTCGCTGTCGAAGGCCGCCGTCTTTTTTAAGTCGGGTTCGTTGTTCCGCTGCAAGCCGGAAGAAGGGTTCACCTGCAAGGCCTACGCCGGTAACGTGGTCAACCTGATGCACAGCGTGGCGGTCGTCGAATCAGCCGAGAAAGTCTACCTAGTCGCGATGATGTCAAACATCTTGCGCGTTAATTCGGCAGTCGAGCACCAGACTGTTGCGGGGGAAATAGAGAAGTTACTGCAGGCGCAGTAGCGGTCATCCTCGTCGTCGGAATAACCAACGAATCCAGTTCCCGGATGAGGCGGACCAGAATGTCGCCTCCGCCCGCGGCTTCCACCAGCGCCACGGCGATATAGCGTTTGTTGCCCGCCTCGATCAGCGCGGCGTCCGAGTGCCAGTTTCTCCAGGTTCCCGACTTGCGGTAAATCTCGCGGTCTGACCGCGTGGACAAACCCTTGACGAATTTGTGCACGATGCCAGGCTTCGACAAGATGCGCTTCATCTCAGCGCTATATTGCGGGCTTACCAGCTCCCCGCGGTCGAGCATCGCGAAGAAACGCGTCACTTGGTAGCTGTTAGCGGCATGGGAAAGATGACTGAGCGGGTCCCGCCGCCAGCGGTCGTCAGGCCCGCCGTAGCCCTTACCAATCCACAATCCGCCCTGGTCGTCTTCGTCGTAAAGTTTGTAGCGGCTCGCCGTCAGCGTGTCGGCGATGTACTCGAAGCCGACTTGACGGATAGCCCATGAGGCGGCTGTGTTGCTGGAATTGCGGATCATCTTCGTCAGCATGGTCCGCTCTTGCGGCCCGTACGGCATGCCGCCCTTCGATATCTTTTCGAAGCTGGCGAGCAGGACGGCGATCTTCGGCAGACTCGCGGCGTAGATCATCTGGTGGTCGTTGATTCCGGCATAACGGCCCGAGCCCGACAGGTCGTACAAAGAGATGGCGACCCGTTTATCGGCGACAAGCCGAGTCAGCGACATGCGCCGCACGACGCCTTGCAGCGCCGCTTGCAGTTCCGGATCCGCCGCAGGCAGTTCCGACGCCGTCAGGGAAGGGATCTGCATTGCTGCGGCCACGACAAGCAGGAGATTGGCAAGAGAAAATCGCCGGCGTAGATTTCGCATGGGCCTCACTGGGGGAAGATAGGCGCTCCAGATTAGATTACCAAGTGGATCTACTTGCCGAAACGCTGCCATCGAGGGGGAATTCCTGCGCAAAAATGTCGATCCCGGGCCGGCGCCGAAAAAAGTTTGAAAATTCCCAGCACATTTTCCCGTCGATATGCGTCAGTGTTCTCAAGAGTTTGGCGGATGCGACTGTGTCGAGCAGCGATCGGGATTGGTCTTTTCGCGAGTCTTGCTGCGTTCTCGTGTGGGAGCATTTCCTCGTCCGAAGTCGAAGCTGCTGAAGACGTTGTCGATATCCCGGCAGCCAGCGAGCTGCACGAGGAAATGCGGGCGACGGGAACGATTAAGGCCTCTCGGTATGTGACGGTGCAGACCCCTCGTATGGCCGGACCGACCAGCAACCTGACGCTCGTGGCGCTCGTGCCCAATGGGGCGGTAGTGGAAAAGGGCGCGGTTCTTGCACAGTTCGACTCCACCGAACAATTGGACGCGGCGCGGCGAGCCCAGGCCCAGGTGGATGACCTCAGCCATCAGGTCGAGCAGAAACGGGCCGAGAACGAGGCCGCGGCAGCGCAGCGCCGTTTGGAACTGCGCCAGGCCGAAGCTGCGTTGGAAGAGGCGCGCATTCAACTGCGCAAGGGTCCCCTGTTGAGCGAGATCGACCGCTTAAAGAGTGAAACCCAAGCCGCCGCCGCCGAGCAACATGTCGCCAGCTTGAAAAGGTCGAGCGGGCGCCGCGACGAGGCTGAAGCGGCGGCGTTGCGCGTTTTGGAACTGCAACGAGAACGCCAGAGCGTCGCCCTGGAGCGCGCTCAGAACAATCTATCGAAGCTCTCCGTCCAGGCGCCGCTCGGGGGCATGGCGGCGCTGGAGACGATGTGGCAGAACGGCACGATGGGTTTTGCCCAAGAGGGCGACCAGATCTTTCCTGGACGAGTTTTGTTGCGCATTTTCGACCGGACGGAGATGGAAGTGGAAGCGCGGGTAGCGGAGCCGGACGGAGGCAAGATTCTCCCCGGCACGAGAGCGAAAGTATTTCTTGACGCTTACCCTGGGGCTGAGTTCACGGCGGTGTTGGAGTCAGCGAGCCCGGTGGCGGCGTCCGCGTTGGGGAGCCCAGTGAAGACATTCTTGGCGCGCTTTCGGATTTTAGAGACGGACCCGCGGCTGCTGCCTGATCTCTCGGCCGCGGTGGTCATCGAAGCGGATCGGGAGTGATGGACTCTAAGACGCCCGCAGCAAGCCCAAGACCACCCGTGGGTGTGGCGGCTCCCGCTGTCCGCCGGCCTCACAAGGCCCTGAAGCGGGCGTTGATCGCGGCGCTCATTCTTGCCGCTGTCTTGTCGGCCGCATACCGGTTCCGGGGACCGGACGAAGGACCGAAACTTCCCACGACGCAGGCTAGGAAGGGCGAGTTTGTATCATTCGTGAGGTGCCGAGGCGAACTCGTTGCCCGCCGCTCGACGCCGATCATTGCTCCCTTGAACGTGCCGGAACTTCGCGTGGTGTGGCTGGCGCCGACGGGCGAGCAGATCCACGCCGGCGACACCGTCGTACGCTTCGATCCATCGAGCGCGCGGAGCCAAATCGCCGAAAAGGCGGCCGCGCTGGAAGAGGCCGATACCAAGCTCAAGCAGGCTCAGGCTGAAGTCGGCATCACGGTTGAGCAAGATCTTTTGGATTTAGCGCATGCCGAATACGAGGTGAAACGGGCCCAATTGGAGGTCTCGAAAGCGGAGATCTTGAGTAAAATACAGGCCGAGCAGGCCGTGATTGCGCTCGATGTCGCCCAGGAAAAGCTCAAGGTCCAACAAGCGACGAACAGACTGCATACAGCTTCCAGCGCGTCGCGCATCGCCGGTCTCGCCCGCGCCAGGGAGCAAGCGCAGAGCGAACTCGACCTGACCGAATATCGGCTGTCGCGAATGGACATGAAATCGCCTGGAGACGGCATCGTCGTTTACCAGCAGAATTATTCCCTGGGACAGAATGCGCGCGAATTCCAGGTAGGCGATCAGGTATGGGCAGGGGCGCCGATCGGCGAGATTCCCGATCTCAACACGTTGCAGATGGAAGGCAAATTGGACGAGATCGATCGCGGGGCCGTCGAAGTGGGCGATGAAGTCCGCATCCGGCTCGACGCCTTGCCCGAATTGACCGTGCAGGCCCGGCTGGAGCGAATCTCTCCGCTCACTCAGCAGAGCTTCGAGTTCCCGCCGACGAAGAGCTTCCGGGCCTACTCGCCGATTCAGGAACCGGACCCGCGATTGCGCCCGGGCATGGCGGCGACGATGGAGGTCATTGTCGAGCGAATTCCCGACGCGGTGATTGTCCCGGCTCAAGCCGTTTTCACCAAGGCAGGCAAGCCCAGGGTCTATGTCGCCGATGCGGATGGACAGAACTTTCGGGCGGTCGAGATCACCGTCATCGCTCGAAATCCGGAGGAGTTTGCCGTGGACGGACTCGCGGCCGATGCCACGATCGCCCTCGTTGACGCCGAGGATGCCCCATGAAGTATTGGTTTGTGGGAGGAATTCTATCCTTCGCCTTGGTTGCCTGGGCCGGCTTCGCGGTCTACGGGCGCACGGGGCCGGTGGAGGTCAAAGAGTCGATCCCGACAACCGTTGTGCAGCGCGGCGACGTGCGATTTTCGGTGGTAGCCAAGGGGAATCTCCAGGGGAAGAGTACGCGGATGCTGATGGTTCCGATGGCGGCAAAGGGCGAGTTGGTCATCACCGCTCTCGGACAGCAGGGCGAGTTGGTTCACGCCGGCGACGTCGTGGCCGAGTTCGACGCCACTGAACTCGTCTTCGATCTGCGCGAGGCCACGGCGGATCTGGAGGAAGCCAGGGAGCGCTTGAGACAGGCCAGGGCGGAGTCGGACGCGAAAAAAGAAGAGGCTCTTTACGCTCTGGCTAAAGCCGGGAGCGACGTTACGCTGGCGGAGTTGGAGTGCCGCCGCAACTCATTGGTGTCGGCGATTGTGGCCCAGCAGAACGATTTGGCCTTGGAAGCGGCGCGTGATCGCCTAAGACAACTTCAGACGGACCTGGCTAGCCGCCAAGCCGCGGCCGAAGCGGGCGTGGCGATTCAACAAGCGGCCGTCAGCAAGGCCGAGGTGAAAGCGGAGATCGCAACGAAAGCGATCGAATCGATGACGCTGCGAGCGCCGGCCGATGGATACGTATCGATCATGGAAAACCGCAACTCAAACGGCTTCATGTTCGCCGGCATGGAGTTGCCGCTGTTCCAGTTGGGGGATACCGTGCGGCCGGGCGTGCCGATCATGCAGATTCCGAACCTGGAAGATTGGCAGATCAGCGCTCAGATCGGTGAATTGGACCGTGGCCATCTGGCGGTAGGACAAGAGGCGGAGATCGGCATAATCGCAGCGCCAGGCAAGACGTTCCGCGGACGAATCACGAACATCGGCAGTACGACAGGGCCGCCCTGGAACCGGCGGTTTGAATGCTCGATTTCGATTGACGATCCAAGCGCGGAATTGCGGCCGGGTATGAGCGCCATGGTCGAAATCGTGACGGCTGAGTTGAAGGATGTGTTGTGGCTGCCATCGCAGGCCGTATTCGATCGCGGCGGTCAGCCATTCGTTTATTTGCGCGAGTCGAATGGCTTCGCGCCGGTAGACGTGACGCTGACGCGCTCGGGCGGCGCGCGGGTCGCGGTCGAAGGCATCGAGGAGGGCAGTGTGGCGGCCCTGGCCGACCCCACTCAACTCAGCCCCGGGGAGATCGGAACAAACGCGGCGGGGGCGCTGCCGGGGCAATGAGGGCCCGCCGCAAAGCCACGCCGCTTACGGCCATCCTCGGGGTCTACACCGAACTGCGAGAGGCCGCGGGAAACCTGCGGGCACAGGCGATCCGCA
>CAMPKL010000142.1 GCA_946887065.1 uncultured Bryobacterales bacterium | reverse complement strand
TGGCCCCGGTAACGACAGCGATATGACCATCGAGAGCTTTACTCAAGACAACATCCTCCTCAGACGAAGAGCCCAGGATACCAAGGGCTCCGCAGGCGGCTCTCCCGTCCCTCCGCCGGACTACTGCAAGTAACCTAAACCTCTTAAGATGTCTTTTTCTTGAGTGGTGAGATCTCGGCCATGTGCCGCTTTGAAGCCCCGCTCGCTCGCTCGCTGAGCTTCCTTGCGGGCGTGTTCGGCGATGAGCGCTCGACCGACCGCCGCAAGCTGCGGTCTGTCTCGGATGAGATTGAGCTGCTCGTGCGGATCGGTTTCCATCTCATAGAGCTCTTCGTGGCCGGTGTTTTCCCAGCGAATGAACTTGTAGTCTTTCCAAACAACGGCCTCGGCCGGCTCTCCAGTGATGACCCCGGTCATGAATACGGGAGCTGACTCAGCCGGGGCGCTGCCTTCCGCCGTCTCCTCCCAGTCCCTACGCAGAGACCGGTAGGAAAACATCCGTTCATCGAAAGCAATGCCGACGAGGTCGAGAATCGTCGGCGCGATTGCCGTCGTCGAAACCGGCCCGGCGACCCGCAGATGTGCGTTTGAGGCCGGCGGCTTGACGATCAACGGCACTCGGACTAGCTCGTCATATAGAGTTCTCCCATGGCCGAAATTGCCGTGCCGCGTGAACTCGTCGCCGTGGTCGCTGGTGAACACGATGAGGGCCTTGTCGTATACCCCCTCATCTTTGAGCGTTTGCAGAACCGAGCCGATCGCCTTGTCGACCAACTGCACTTCTGACTGATAGAGCGCCCTAGCCCAATCGACGATTTCGGGCGTTTCGCGCCATCTGCCGAACTCGGCTTGCAGCCGCCGCCCGTAGAGCGGGCCAATCCCCGGAGGAGGGTTCGCCGCGGGCGGAAATTCTGCGACGCGGTCGTACGGCATATGCGGGTCGAGTATGTGCAGCCAGAGCAGGAAGGGACCTTCCTTATGGCCTCGGATCCATTCCGAGCCGTACTCTCCGAGTTCTTCGGTGGAGACGTTCAGGCCAAGCACTTTCCGGTTCGACTTCTCCCAAAATTGCTGGGCTCTTGTTTGGGGTATCAACGTTCGCCAGTAGAGATAGCGGCCGTCGAAGGCATCGGAGAGCGGGTACGCCCCGCCGCCCGGGGTCAACCAGGCGTTGTTTCCGATCGCCGCGGAACTGTAGCCCAGGTCCCTCAACATCGGCCCGATCGCGGGAGATCCTTCCGGTACGCGGCCGAATGTGTCGCGCACCCCGTGCGCCCACGGGCTCAGACCGGTGTGGATACTCGTCAGCGCAGGGAAGGTCCAGGGAGCGGTGGAGTAGGCCCGATCAAAAACGATTCCATCCGCGCCGAGGGCATCGATAGCGGGAGTGGGAGTATCCGCTCCATACAGGGACAAAGCGTCCTGACGGAGGGTGTCGATCGTCAGCAGGATGACCGGCGGCGCGTCCGTCTTGGCTTCCGCGACGAGTTGACTCGGACGGCGCAAGTCCGGTTTGACCGAAGCGCCCAGCGCGACCGCCAGAACTGCCGCCAAGGCGCCGCCGGTGAGTGCGTGGCCGACGCCTGGCCAGCGTCGGACGGCGGCGACGATGATGATGACGCCAATCGTCCACAGCGCGGCAGCCGCCGGTAGCGGCGCGCCCAACAGGTTCGCGTCTTGACGCAACTCCTGCGCCAACCCGGTCAGTAACGCAAGCGGAGCTATAGCCGGCCACATACGTTCCGCCAGCCGCTGCAACTGGGGCGAAGCGCCGCGAATCATCAAACATCCAGCGAGGAATCCGAACGGAATGCCGGCGAGGAACCAGATTTGGTAGAGGTCGTGGTCCCAAGCGATGTCGACGCCTCCTAGATAGAGCGCGGCAGGAATCGTCGCCGCCGCGACGCCGGCGGTCAGCGCCTGCGCTGGAGACAGACCGACGAACCGGCTCAGCAAACTGCCCAGCAAGCCCGTCACTAGGCAGAGCGCCATCACGCATAGGGCCGTTGTCGCGAAAACCCGGGAGAGGCTCACGGGGTCTTCGACAACGGTCCCGTGTATATGCGCCGCAAGGGAAAATTCCAGGATCGTTAGCGTCACCCCTGCCGCCGCCGAGAGCTTAATCGCCAGCGACCAATTCATTGGGAAAGTGTTTCACGCGGATTCGAGGCGGAGCAACCGCAATTTTGGCCGCCGAGTTCCATGCGGGTTCCGCGTAGCGGGACAATCCGGATTTGGCTCGCTTGGTCCTGGAGACTGGCGTATACTTTCGACCAACGGAGAGCGAACTCCGAGCAAAATCATCCGCGGAGGAGAAACTCATGGATGCGAAAGGACCGGATCGAAGGAGATTCCTAAAAGGCGGCGCCGCTTTGGCGGGCGGGTTGACCCTAGGGGCGGTAAGCCCCGCCGGGGCACAATCGCCCGGACATGCAGAGTTCATCAAGGGCTCAGACGAGATGGTCGCCTACGGGGAGCGCTCCCGCTTTGTGACCTCGGTGCGCATACCGCACCCGCCAGGCGGCCGAGACTCGCCCGATCACTTTGGGCTGGTTTTTCATGTAGCGTCGCCGCTGCAGGATTCGGTGGGGACGATCACGCCGTCCTCGCTCCACTTTGTGGGGACGACTCGGGGGTCTTACATCCCGGACATCGACCCCCGGGAACACCGCCTCATGATCCACGGGATGGTGGACCGTCCGCTGACCTTCACGATGGAGGACTTGAAGCGCCTCCCTTCCGTCACGCGTCCCCACTTCATCGAGTGCGCGGGGAACCGTTCGAGGCCCGAGCAAAAAACCGTTCAGGAATCGCACGGAATGACTAGCTGCGCCGAATGGACCGGGGTGCTGCTGTCGGTCTTGCTCAAGGAGTGCGGCGTGAAGGACGCGGCGCCATGGATTGTTGCGGAAGGCGCGGAGGAAGTGAAAGGAGCATCGAGTATTCCGATGGCAAAAGCCATGGACGACTGCATGGTGGCCTATGGCATGAACGGCGAGGCGCTGCGGCCCCAGCAAGGCTTTCCGCTGCGGCTGCTGGTTCCCGGCTTCGAAGGCATCTTTAACTCGAAGTATCTGAGACGAATTAAGGCGGTGGACCGCTACTACATGACTTACAGCGACTTTGGGCATCTGAATCGGGAACCGGAGCGCGCTGCGCTGGGTTATCAGATCGGCCCGAAATCGGTGATCACGTTTCCTTCCGGTGGACAGCAACTGCCCGGCAAGGGGTTCTACGAAATCAGCGGCTTAGCCTGGTCCGGCGGGGGCGCCGTCGCCAGAGTGGAAGTTTCGACCGACGGCGGGCGGCGCTGGACCGACGCGGAGATTAAGGGGACGGCGCATCGCATGGCGCATGCCCGGTTCGGCATCCCGTGGAATTGGGATGGGAAGGAGACGCAAATCCTGTCGCGCTGCACGGACGAGTTGGGTCAAGTGCAACCCACCCGCGCCCAGGTCGCCGCGTTCTTCAACGCACGGGCGGGCGGTAATTTTAGCGTGCCGGGCCAGGACAATTCCGTTCAGCCGTGGAGGATCGACAGCGATGGGATCGTACACAACGCGATTACTTAGGCTTCTGCCGATCGTCATGCTCTTGGGGTCCGCCGCGCTGGCGCAGTCGCCGACGTACGGTGTGGGCAGAACCCCAACCGAAGAGGAAATCCGCGCCTGGGATATCTCCATCAGTCCTACCGGAGAGGAATTGCCGCCGGGGCGCGGGACGGCCAAGGAAGGTGCGTTGGTGTATGAGCAGAAAGCGTGCGCGGCGTGCCACGGCGCCAAGGGCGTAGACGGCGCCGCGCCGAGGTTGGTGAAGCTCGAAAAGGGACCGGATGCCGACCCCTGGGATTTGGGGCGAATCCTGCCGATACGCGCGCCGTACGCGACCCTGGTCTGGGACTACCTCAACCGGGCTATGCCGCTCGGCGCCGAAGGAACCCTCACCGCCGATGAGGTCTATGCGCTGACGGCGTATATGCTCTACATCAACGATCTGATCCCGGAGGAGAAGGTCATCGACGCCCAGAGTCTGCCGAAGATCGAGATGCCCAACCGGAATAACTGGGCTCCGCTTCCGGATTGGAAGCCCGGAATGCCGAGGCTACCGGGTTATCCGCACTAGGCTGGTGGTCTAAATGAGCCGGCAGACCCACCCGGCGTGGTCGCGGCTGCCGGCATCGCAATACCAAAAAACTCCGTCTCTGAGCGTCATGCCGTGCGGTTCGGGATCTTGTTCGCTGAGTTGAATTTTGGCCAGCAGCTTGCCGTCCTTGGGATCCATCTTGTAGATGGCGCGCTCGGACGTCTCCACGCACCACAGCGCGCCGTCGTCCCAAGCCACACCGTGAGTGCGCCAGCCGGGGGCGGGAATACTGCGCACGATGTCGCCGGTCTCCGGTTCGATCAGGTAGACCAGGCCCGAGGCCGGCACCGCGACCCAATACTGATTCCCTACCCACTCTATGCCGTGCGCGCCTGACGGCCGTGTCGGATTGCCGAATTTGTTCATGCCGGCGCCATGCGTGTCGAAGGACTTCAACGTCTTGCCGCTGTCGGGGTCGACCTTCAGCGTCTTCAATCCCCAAGTGGAGCCGATCCATAGAGCGCCATTGCCGAACGTAATCCCGCTGCCGTGGATTGATTCGGTTTGGATTTCGTGGAGGATGGAGCCATCCTCGTAGCGCACCTTATACGCCTTGTTCGGATCAACCTGATCGAGGATCCACAGGCCGTCGGGAACCGCCTGCAAGGCGTTAGGTTGCCGACAGGGCGCACGGAACGCCTTCTCGACACGTTTGGCGACGACGGGAAGTTTTTCTTTGTCAGCCTGTGTGGCAACCGCCATCGCGCGCTGCGCGCAGAGTGGAATCAAGCTCGACGTTGCAATGAACCGGCGCCGAGAGATGCGACCGAACATCCTCATGTCCTCCTCCTAGGGCTGAAGGTCCAGCCTACCCATGACAGAGCGCTCTACCCGAAGATGCCCAAAGGCGGGAACTCGCCCTTCAGGATGGACGCAGTATCTTGATACTCCATCCACTCAGCGATCATCGTCGAGTAAACGCGCCGGAAGTCCGTCGTCATCTTTAAGTTGCCGTCGTCGAGATCGGTGAGGCTGGGCGTTTTACCGTAGAAGCCGCCTTGGACGCCCTCGCCCACAACGAACATCGGGCCGGCCGTGCCGTGGTCGGTCCCTTGGCTGGCGTTCTCTTCCACACGGCGGCCAAACTCGGTAAACATCATCACCGCCACGTCTTGGCGGCGGCCGATGCGCTCAAGATCTTTCATGAAGCCGTTCACCGCGTCGGCGGTGTACATGAGCAGCCGATCGTGCAGATCTGCCTGAAGAACGTGCGTATCGAAGGCGTTGCCGCGATAGCTGACGTAATAGATCCGTGTGGGCAAGTCCGCCGCAATCAGCGCCGCAACCTTGCGCAGATCCGTGGCGACTCCCACGCCCAAGCCATAGTCGACCGGCGTGCTGTAGGATGCCCACGCGTCGCGTACCAAAGCGCCGCCCTCGGCCGCGTTCTTGGCCGTCGAACGCAAGAAGGCCAGCGCCGGGTTAGCCGACTCGTCCCCGCTGGCATAGCGAGCCAGCGCCGTTTGCTCCGCTCCGCTGCCCTCGCGGCGAAGCTGCCTTGGATCGTCGAATACGAGGGGGGAATGCGCTTCAGCGCGCACCGCCGGTGATTGTGAACTACCGATATTGATGATCTCGTTGGGCTTGCTCTCCGGATCGTAGGCGTCCGCGAATCGGCCCACCCAGCCCAACGACTCGCCGCTGTTCGGTACGCCGGTGTGCCAGTAGCCCATCGAGGAGAAGTGTGACAGGCTCGGATTCGGATAGCCGCAACCTTCCACCACCGCCATCAAACCGTCTTTGTATAACCGCTCGAATCCAACCAACGATGGGTGGAAGCCTGCGTCGTCGGCGATAGCGATCGCCTTATTTTTGGGTATTCCTAGGTTTGGGCGGACGCGGTAATACTCGTCGTTGTTGAAAGGCACGACCGTATTGAGGCCATCGTTGCCGCCCGACAACTCGACGACCACAAGAATGCGGTCGGACTGCCGCTCCTCGGCAGCCAGCGCTTGGGAAGCGCGTCCAAGCAGCAGGGGCAAGCCGGCGGTGACGCCAATACCGGACAGGCCGTCGCGCAAGAAGGTACGTCGTGTTTTCATGCCTTCGTCATCCCAGTTGGTATTCGGGGGAACTCAAGATCAAGTAGAGAACGCTGCGCAGCGCCTGGTCCGCCGCGTCGCTCGCAAGCGTCTCCGAGCCTAGCTGTTCTTCAAGATAGGCGACTAACGCTTGACGGTCATCGCTCCCCAGCGGCGCGCGCAAGAAGCGCAACAGCAGGTGATCGACCGCCGCCGCGGCCGTTTCGGCGCCTGCCCCGCGCAACATCGAGGTCAGATCGAGTTGGGCCGTATGCCGCGGAATCAGCTTCACTCGCTCATGCGCCATCAGGTAGCCCCGGTAGACGCCGTAGCGCGTATTGAAGTCTTCATCGGCGTCGGCGAGCATGCTGATCGCCGAGTCGCCGGAGTTCGTCGCGTTGGTGATGTTCATGCCCTGGGCCATGCGCTCGCCGACCACCGCGTAGATGCGCGGGATGACTCGATCGGGATGGCCGTATTTGGCCAGGTCGGGAGGATAAAGAATGCCTCGCATGGCGTTGCCGCGCTCCAGCAGCGTCGCCGGCGTGATCCACGTCCGCCCGCCCGCCCATCCGGCGACGTTCGGCGGATAGAGCAACGACTGTCCCAGCGGCTCGGTGAGATCGTTGAAATCGGGCGCTGTTGGCGCCTGCTTGACGCCGAGTTTGCGGTAAGTCGAGACGAACAGCTGCACGGGGCTCTTGATCTGTGTGGCGACCGAAGGCTCGCTGTAGAAGTCACGCGAGAGGAAGATCGTCTTCAGGAGCGGTTTAATCTCGTAGTGCGCTTCACGAAATGTTTTCCCGAGTGCCGCGCGGGCTGAGTCTGAAATCTCTTCGCGAACAAAAAAGCGATAGAGCTTGGCGGCGATGAACTCTGCGGTCGCCGGTTGTTCCAAGATAATGTCGACGATCTCCTCGCCGCCGAAGTTCCCCTCGCGCCCGAGGAATGTTTTGGAGCCCGCGTCGTGCAGAGCGGGATCAAAGCGAAACTCCAGAACGTCGTTCGTCCAACCCGTAAAGGCGCGCGAGGCCTCGCGGATATCCTGCTCGGTGTAGTTGCCGACGCCGAGAGTAAAGAGTTCCAGCAGTTCGCGTCCGAAGTTTTCGTTGGGATGGTCCTTCACGTTTTCGCCGTTGTCGAGATACACCAACATGGCGGGGTCGCGCATGATTCCCAACAGCAAGTCGCGGAAGCTTCCCGATGCCTTGGCCCGCAACATGCGGTTTTGCACGAGCATCATGCGGTAGTCGCGCACCTTGGTTTCGGACGTGGCGAAGTGGCCGTGCCAGAAGAAAGTCAGCTTTTCCTCAAGCGGACGCGGGGTGGCGACCATTCGATCCGCCCACCACAAAGCGAGCCTGCGGTTTTCAGCGGTATTGGCGCGCAGGCTGTAGAAGAACTTATCGACAATGGGCTGCAAGCGGCGCGATGAGCCTTCGGGCAACTCGGCTTCGCCCAGCGCCTTGCCGCCGTTCTCGCGGGCGAGGCGTACGGCCTCGGCGCGGCTGGGCGGGAACGGGTCCATTCCGGGGTCCCAGATGCCGGATTCGTCGAACTCAGCGAGGGCCGAGGCATCGATCGACTCGTAGTCGACTACCCAATTGACGGCTTCGGCCGGC
>CAMPKL010000141.1 GCA_946887065.1 uncultured Bryobacterales bacterium | reverse complement strand
CGTCCGGCCCGCCAGTATGATCGGCATGGGCGGCTACTATCTAGCCGGCCTTTGGACGCCCACAGTCAACCACTTCTACGTCGTCTCCCTTCCAGCAATTATTTTCGCCACACTAGCCGGCAGGCGAATTGGCCGAGGGCTGCGCCCCGAACGCTTCAACTTCTATGTATACGCGGGCCTGGCTGCGATCGGCGTAGTCTTGTTGTTCCAGGCAATAACCGCCGGCGCGTCCCCGCTATAATCTGCGCACACATGCGCATCCCATTTTTCATCCTGGCTTTGGTTGCTTCCGCCCTGGCCGGGGACCCCTCGCAGGAGCTGACTTTCGAACGCCGTACCATCGATCTCGGACGTAACGAAGCCTGCGCCGTCGCCGACATCAACGGCGACGGCCGGCTCGACATCGTCTCAGGCGAGAACTGGTACTCCGCTCCCAACTGGACCAAGCATCCCTTCCGCGACATCCTTTACTGGAACAACTACATCGACGACTTCTCCGATCTGCCGCTGGACGTTGACTCCGATGGCGACATCGACGTCGTCAGCGCCGGCTGGGGCCAGAAAAAGATGGTCTGGGCCGAGAACCCCGGCGGCGGTGAGGGCATGTGGAAGGAGCACGACATCGACAGCGGTTCGCCCGTCGAGTTCGCTTTCCTCGTCGATCTCGATAACGACGGCGTCGCCGACGAACTGCTGCCCCAATTCGGCGGAGCCCAAGGCGTCACGGCCTGGTATGAAGTCGAGGGCCGCGGGACTTCAACCGAGTGGGTTCGCCATACGGTCAGCGACAAGCTGCATGGCCACGGCATCGGCGCCGGCGACGTGAACGGCGACGGCCGCAACGATATTCTCACGCCCCAAGGCTGGCTTGAGTCGCCGGCCGCCGCGGACACTCCGTGGAAGCTCCACGGCGATTACTCCTTCGATAAGCACGTCGGCTTCTTGCACGTCTTTGACGTCAACCAAGACGGACTCGCCGACATCGTAACGACGCACGCACACGACTACGGCATCTACTGGCTTGAGCAGACCAGTGCAGGAACCTTCGAAAGGCGCCTCATCGACGACGCCTGGTCCCAAGCTCATGCCATGACCATGAAAGATCTAAACGGCGACGGCTACCCGGAGCTGATCACCGGCAAACGCTTGTACGCCCACAACGGCCACGATGCAGGCGGCCGCGAACCGCTCGGGGTCTACTGGTAACGAACGCTTCCAGAACGGCGCAACCTGGGAGTGGGCCCGCCACATCATCGACTACGGCGGCCGCGCAGGCGGGGGCATGCAAATTCCGGTCGTCGACATCGATGGCGATGGCGACCTGGACATCGTCGTCGCGGGCAAAGGCGGGCTCTTTCTTTACGAGAACGAGTCCCGCTAGCGCTTTTCTGCAAGTTCCGTGGATCGTCCCAGCTCGTTGTAGAACTTCACGACCAAAGACTTGCGGGCGTCCAACTCGTGCTTAGGCAAATCGAACCTCGCAGCCATAAGACCGCGCAGCTCCTGCCCCGGTTCGATCTCCGTACGCGGCAACAGCGGCGCGTCTTTCATGCCGCCCAGAATTGGAAAGTACTTGAACAGATTTTGAAGATCCGTCACTTGAACAGGGAAGCCTATGTGGGTCGCGCCGTTTTCATCGGTGATGGTCACTTCCCGTTGGTGGATGAACACAGTTCGATCAGACGTATTCGTGCCTGCGAAATTCACCACCGCAACGGATGAAGCCTCGTCCATCGCCAATGTCCGCACCTCAGTGATCTCGCCGGCGAGAGTCGGCGTGGCTCCTTCGTTGTAGAAGTAGATCGCCCCGGCGACCAGCAAGGCGCCCAGCAAGCCGAACGTTAGAATGCGCTTGAGCATTTCGCTCATCGTGCGGGCAATTGTAGCAAGGCTATTCGATCCATAGCGTTACTGTCTTGCTGGTCAGGCCGCCGCTCGAGAAGCGTAGTTGCTGGGCGCCCGAGGGAACGCTGGTGGACAGGCGAATATTGATTTGATTCAGCCCGACGAATCCAGGCGCTAAGCCGCTAAAATCCACGCTCGCGCTGGTGTCGCCGATCGCCGCAACGGGAGTTGAGAGCAATGGTATGGCGCCGCTGCTGGGGGCTGCGATGCCGGTCGTTTGGGGAGTTTGAACCGGACCAAAACCAGTCCCGTAGACGATCAGCGTCTCGCCCTTCTTGGCTCGATTAGCTGGAGTCACGACGGCGCCGTTCGCATGCGTGACAACGCCAAGCAGTTGCCCTTGGTGGTTGAACTCGAAGATCGCCGGCGCCGTGTCGCGGAGGTTCAACGTGAACGTGCTGCTCACCGTGTCCCCTATACGAACTTTGACGATCGCGAAATTGTGGCCCACGAACTCCCAAGGAACCTGGATGTTGAGCTGCTTCGGACTGACATAAAACAGCGGCGCGGCCACGCTGAGGCCAGATTCCGGAAAGTCGAAGCTCACGCTGACATGCTTGAGGGCGATCGGCAAGGGCAACGACGACACGCCCCCGAGAAATTCGGCAAGATCATCGCCAAAAATCGACACAATCGATCCAGGCGCAACAGAAGCGCCGGCGGCGAAGCTTGCGCCATTGACGATTCCGGCAATCACCGGCTTCTTACGGGAATCATTCAAGAAGTCCACCGTGATGGAGCCCACGTCCACCCCAAAGTCTTGGAAGCCAGGGTTGGGACCGAAGTCGACGTCGGCCGCCGCGACGCCGAATGCGTCGGTGACGCTGTCTTTCAATATCTGACCTTGACTGTCGAAGGCGAAGGAGCCGCCGCCGTCGAGTACGTAGAAATCAACTGGTGCGTTAGCGACTGGTTTGCCGTAGCGGTCCACTACCTTGAAAATCAACAACTCTGGAATCGGTTCTCCGGCTGTTCCGATAAGATCGTCGCCGGCAATAGCCAACCCGTTGTACGGGACGCCGTCGCCCACCGTGAACGAATAAGGAACCTCAAGGGTCGGCGCCCCGCTGCTCGTGATGCGGAGGACCCCCTCGTAAATGCCCGCGACCGGAATGCTGCCGGTGAGGCGCACGTTGATTACCCGCTGAGCTCCTGCGCCGAGTTGGAAGTTCAGTGTCTGCAGCCCATCGATCTCCACCGCGGTCGTCGCGGCAGCGACGGAGGGAACGACCTCGACGGTGAGAGATCGGACCTGAGTCGCGAGGTTCCTGACCGTGAGCGCCTGCTGCCGCGGCAGCGTGAGTCCGTTGAGCGCTCCGAAACCAAGCGTCGCCGGTTCGGCCACCGTCTGGGTATCCAAAGCGGCTTTCGCGTCGAGCAAGCCGGCGCCTTTAGCCAATACGCTCGCCGGGTCGGTCCCGTCAAAGAGCAAGGGTTCGGCCGTGTTGATGATCGCCGAGCGAACCTGCGCGACCGTCGCAGTCGATCGTCGTTGCAGGACGAGCGCTGCCGTGCCGGCCACGAACGGCGCGGCGAAGCTGGTTCCGCTCAGCCAGGTAAATCCGTCGGCGGAGTACGCCTTTCCATTGCGATCGAAAGTCTGACCGGCGGAAAAGATCGTCGTTCCCGGGGCGACGACCTCGGGCTTGATGCCGCCGTCCAGATTCGGGCCGCGGGAGCTGAATTCGGCGATCTCGTCGGGCAGCGTGGATTCCGGGTTCAGAGTCGGATCCAGAGTGACGCTGACGCCTCCGACGGCTAACAGATTAATCAGGCCGTTGCCGTCGTCGTGACCGATCGTATAAGTCGGGATGTCCAGCGTTTCCAGGCCAGGAATGCGTTCCGCAAAATTGCGGCCATCGCCGTTAATCAAGACGACGCCCACGGCGCCGGCTTGGGCGGCGAAGTCCGTCTTGAATTCGATAGGACATTCGCCGTCATCGATCACCGCAATCCGACCGTCAAACACCCCCGCCGCGAACGCGCTGCAAGCGTACTGATCCCCCGCAGCAAGCGCATCCATTGCCGGAGCGGTGAGCGGACCGGCTAGGCTTGGTCCCGAACCCGCAAGGGCGTCAACGGTGATGCCGTTGTAGCTGACGCTCTGCAAGAAGCGTCGCGAATTCGAACTGGCGCCGACCGCGATCACGCCGGGCGCGGAAGCGGGGCTTGAGATCGAATTGAGCATCGGATAGGCCTGCTGACCCGAATCGCCGGCATTGCCCGCGGCCGCAACCACCACCACGCCGAAGCCGTCAATCGCTGCCTGCGCCGATTGCGCGGCGGGGTCGCAAAGTTGGCTGCCGCAAGTCTCGTTCCAAGGGTATTGCGCGGTGACGCCTGAGCTGATGGTAATGAGGTCCATGCCGTCGGACACGGCGTCGTCGATTGCGGCAACCAAGGCCGCCTCACTCGAAAAGTCGCGGATATCGGGAGAGCCGAAAATCTTGTAGTTGCCCAGGAAGGCCTTCGGCGCGGCGCCGACGAGCGTTCCCACGGGCGAACTCACCGGCCGTCCGGCGGCAATCATCGCAATAGCGGTGCCATGGCCGATCCGGTCGCGCGGGGTCTCGTCATCGGGCGCTGAGGTTGCAGGGTCCTGAGGATTCAGTAAATGAACGTAGCTGCGGGCGGCAATAATTTTTTTGTTAGTGAACGGCTTATCCTCGGGATAGCCCTTCGGGTAGCCGGCCGGAGTTGCAAGGCCCGGATCGTCGAATGCCGGATGGGTATTGTCGATACCGGTGTCAATCACGCCGATTTTGATGCCCGCGCCGGAGCCGTTTTGGCCCCCGGTGAGTGCTCGAGCGGCGGGCAAATTGAGGATTTGGCTGGCCGCATCCAGGTGCAATCGGATCGGGCGCGAACGAAGTACGTTGGAAACGCCGGCGATCGAGCCGATTTGTTCGGCCTGTTCGGGAGTGGCACGAACGAAAATCGCGTTCAGAACGTTGTGAACGGAGCCCACCACGGTCGCCCCTGTTTCGGCGAAAACCGGCATGATCTGAAGCTGACGCGCCTCTAAGTCCTGACCTAGTTCCCTGACCGTCGGTTCCGATGCTTTCGCCTGCTTGGTCTCAGCGAGCTGCTGCCCAACCGACGGCCCGTCGAGAATCACCGTATATACGGCGACGCGATCAGCCGCGAAGCCGGATGACGCAATAAGAAAGAGAACCGCAAGGAAGGAAACGGGGCGGCGGGACTTAAACATCAACTGACTCCACTCTGAAGGAAAGCGCTGCTCACTTGGGACGGCTTGTGCCGCAGGGTCGTTTCAAAGGCCAGGCGTTTTACCCAGTATAGGAGGCACATCCGGGTCGCCAAAGTGAATCTAGCGACGCCGCCTTGGGACTGGCTCACGTTTTCGCTCCCTCAAAATTGAGCCGTTCCGCACCAACGCCGAAAACCCGAAAACGAGTGCCTCCCTCAGTCGAACCGCTGGCCGCGCCAGATCGATTCTTGCCGGCTCCCCCTCATCCTTTTTGAATTTGTCCTCCGACCGAATCCCTTGGTAAGATAGGAACTGGAATTTTTCGGCGGGCGCGCGGCCCTACCGTGCGCCCGTTTTTGTGTGAGGACTGCCATGAAGGAAGGAATTCACCCCAAGGGTTACCGCGACGTCGTGTTCCGCGATATTACGACCGGCGAAGAGTGGCTAAGCCGCTCGACGGTGAAATGCGATCGAACGACCAAGTTCGAAGGCGCCGAGTATCCCGTGTGCGATTTGCCGATTTCGTCGCTCTCGCATCCGTTTTACACCGGCCGTCAGAAGCTGGTTGATACGGAAGGCCGCGTGGAGCGTTTCCGTAAAAAGTTCGGAACTCGCGAAGAGCGCGACAAAGCGAAGAACTAGTTCTCGAAGGAACGGGAAAATCGAAGGCCGCGGATGTACTCCGCGGCCTTTTTCTTTCTCCGTTGATCCCACGCGGATCACACCTAGGCGCCGACTAGCTCCGGCTCAGGCTCGTTGATCTCCAGCCGTCTCTGCCGCTCATCGCCCAGGCGAACGGAGACAAGCTTCGACACGCCAGGCTCCTGCATGGTGACCCCGTACAACGTCGACGCCGCCGCCATGGTCGTCTTGGAGTGGGTGATCACGATGAATTGCGTGCGGTCGCTCATGCTCTCGATAAGCCGGCGGAAACGATGAATATTGGACTCATCAAGAGCCGCATCGACCTCGTCGAGCACACAGAACGGACTCGGCTTGTATTGGAACGTAGCGACGAGCAGAGCGAGCGCCGTTAAGGATTTCTCGCCGCCCGATAGGAGGGCAACGCTCTGCAGCTTCTTGCCCGGAGGCGAAGCGACGATGTCGATGCCGGACTCGCCGATGTTCTCTTCGTCGGTCAGGCGCATTTCGCCGAGCCCGCCGCCGAACAGCGTCTGAAACGTCTTGCGGAAGTTATCGTTGACTGCCTCAAAAGCTTCTTTGAATTGCTTACGCGATGCGGAGTCGATTTCGTGGATCGCTTTCTGCGTGTCGCTGATCGAATCGCGCAGATCGGACTGTTGCGTTTCGAGGAATTCCTGACGCTGCTCGGCCTCTTTGTATTCCTCCAGCGCCAGGATGTTCACCGGGCCCAGGCCCTCAATGCGCGCCTTGAGCGAAAGATAATTCTGCTCAGCCTCGGCGACCTCTTCGTCGGACAGATCTGCTTTCACTCCGGCTACGACTTCGGCGAGCGGCTGCCTAAGCTCGCGTTCGCACATCTCTTCGAGATGCTTAAGATCCGAGCGGCTCTGGACCAACGCAAGCTCCAACTGGTTGCGCTGTTGGCGGAGCTCCTCCACCTCAACCCGTAAAGCTCTGCCTTCTTCCTCTAGCTCCGTGCTGTTGCGGCGCGACTCCTCCAGACGCGTCGTGAGAGTCGCGACGTTTTCTTGGACCGTCGTCCGCTTGGCCTCTAGCTCCACGATGCGGACGTTGAGTTGCTCGTTATCGGCGAGCAACTGGAGCCGCTCCTGGCTCCATTGGGCGGTCTGCGCCTTGACGCGTTCGCGCCGTTGCGTCTGTTCATCGGCCAAGCGGCGAATGCGATCGAGCGCTAACGAAGCCGAGCGGCGGCGCTCCTCAAGGGTGGCGGCCTCCGTTCGCAGGCTGGACTGCTCGTCGCTCGCGGCTTGGAGAGCCGCGCGCGCAGCGTCCATCTTGCCCTTCAGGGTCTCGGATTCGATCTCGGCAGCTTCGCTGTCACGCTCTCTTTGAGCGATCTCTTGCTCGATGGCTTGTCGCTTGGCCGCCGCTTCTTCGGCTTCGCGCAGCAGGCGTTGACGCTCTTGTGCCGCCACGTCGGCGCGGCGCGTGGCGCGCTCCGACTCCTGCTTGACGCGCTGCAGGTCGTGTTCTTCGGCGAGAACGGATTTCTCCGCCTGTTGGATGGCGCCGCGCAGTTCTTCACGCTCGGACGTTGTCCGCGTCATGCTCTCTTCGGCAAGAACGACGGCTTGGCGGTTCTGCTCGAAGGCCTGTTCGGCCGCGGCCAGTTTTGGCATCAACTCGCGCAGTTCGCGCTTGAGCGCCAGGGGACCTGCGCTGCTCTTGCGCCCGCCGCTGACAGTGTGTCCGCGATAGCAAAGGCCGCTCGGCAACAGGAAGTACAGGTCCGGGTAACGCACCGCCAGTCGCTTGGCGTCGTCCTCGCGTTCAACCAAGTAGCAACTGCGCAGCTTGGGCAACAGCGTGGAGGCGGAGGCGGAGAGGCCATTGGTGAGGCGGACGTGGTCGGCCAGCCGGCCGGTGACTCCGGTCTCCGGTCCCAGCACCGGATCCTCGCCCGGAACGGGTTGATCGGGGTGTATCAGAAATGTCGCATGCCCCTGCAGATCAGACAGCAGGAAATCGACGCCCTTGCGCGCCTCATGCCAGTCGTGTACCAGGACGAACTCGAGTTCTTCACGCAGGAAGTCTTCAGCGGCCCGCTCAAACTCGCGGTCGACGTCGATGAAATCCGCCAGGACGCCCATGGGCTTGAGACCTTCCTGCGGGCGGCGTTGCAGCGCGCCGAAGAGTCCCTTGACGGTCTCGGTCGTATA
>CAMPKL010000140.1 GCA_946887065.1 uncultured Bryobacterales bacterium | reverse complement strand
CAACGGAATCGCCGTGGGTTGAGGGCAAGGTGAAATTGGGAGCCTTGTCGCCGACCTTCAGATGGGTCTCGGCCATGGCGGGGACGCCGACGGCCAGGGCCAAGGCGACGAAAAGCGCGGATAACTTGATCATGAACGGACCTCCAGGTGCTGTCGCCGCAAGGAGACGGGACATCTGAGATTCTAGGCAACCTGAGCGGCCAAAGCAATAAGAGCAGGTTCGATTACCCACTTCCGCGGAGCCGGTCCGCGCCAGGTTGCTCGTCCACCAGCTTGCGCCCGGTTCCTGTTTTGGCTCACAAATTCCGCCGGGGGCCTCTACAATAGGCGAGTAATGACAGCAAGGTCACGGATCGTGCTACCCAGGATCGGTCGCGGAGGGCTCCTTATCGTCGCGATCGGTTTGGCGCTGGCGCCGCCGGCTGCGGCCTATGTGGGCCCAGGGGCGGGATTCGCGTTTGTGGGCTCATTCCTCAGCCTGGCGATGGCCTTCATCGTGGGCGTAGCCTCCTTGCTGATTTGGCCTCTCCGCGTGTTAGTACGTACTTTGCGGGGAGCTCAGGGATACAAGAAAGCCAAGGTCAAGAAGGTGATATTTTTGGGCCTCGACGGTCTGGAGCCCACCTTGACCGAGGCGTATATGGCCGAGGGTAAGATGCCGCATCTGGCCAAACTGAAGGATCAAGGACAGTACTCCAAGTTGCGGACGACCTACCCGCCGCTATCGCCGGTCGCCTGGTCCACGTTTGCCACGGGCTCAAATCCCGGCAAGCACAACATGTTTGATTTCTTGAACAGGAGTTTCAAGAACTACATCCCGGAATTGGCGTCGAGCCGGGTAGAGGCTCCGAAGAAGTCGATCAAGCTGGGCAAGCGGCGTTTTCCGATCGGCAAGCCGATCGTCGAGTTAAGGCGAAAGTCAAAGACTTTCTGGAGCATTCTTGGTGAGGGACATGTCGCTTCCACGATTTTGCGGGTGCCGATAACTTTCCCCCCCGAGAAGTTTGAGGGCAAGCTGCTCAGCGCGATGTGCACGCCCGATCTGCTGGGCACGCAAGGCAGCTTCCAAGAGTTCACGACGAAGGGCGGGGCGGTCGAGTTCGAGGCCGGCTACCGTTATCGCCTGGTAAAGAACGGCGATTCGTATAGCGGCGAGATCATGGGTCCGGGTAACTCGATGAAGGAGGACGGCGCGCCGCTGAAGATTCCCTTCGTATTAACGCCGAACGGCCGCCCAGGTCACGCGAAGCTGAAGTTGCCGGATGAGACTTTGGAACTCGAACCGGCCAAAACGAGCGATTGGGTGCGGCTCAAGTTCAAAGCCGGCTTAGGCGTCAGCGTCACCGGCATCGCTCAGTTCCGAATCATGGAGACAGCGCCGGAAGTCTCCCTTTACATGACGCCGATTTGCATAGATCCGGAAACTCCAGCACTGCCGATTTCGCATCCGACTTACTACGCGACCTATTTGGCCAAGCTGTTGGGCGATTTTTCGACGCTCGGGCTGGCGGAGGATACTTGGGCGCTGAATGAACGCGTGATCGATGAGGACACGTTCTTGGAGCAGGCATACTCGATTTGCGACGAGCGCGAGAGGATGTTCTTCTCTACGTTGGACAAGTCGAAAAAGGGCGTCGTGACCTGCGTCTTCGACACCTCGGATCGGGTTCAGCATATGTTCTTCCGGTACTTGGACAAAGACCACCCTGCTCACAAAGCGAACGGCAACGGGCTGGCGAAGTACGCCGACTCGATTGAGAAGCTGTATAAGCGGATGGACGATATCGTCGGCCGCACGATGAAGTATGTGGACGACGACACGATCCTCTTCGTTCTGTCGGACCACGGCTTTAAGAACTTCCACCGCGGCATCAACTTGAACACTTGGTTAGAGCAAGAAGGGTATTTAGCGGCGAAGGACGAGCCTGGCGCTCGCGAAGCCACGTATTTGAGGGGAATCGATTGGTCCCGCACCCAAGCCTACAGCTTTGGGCTGACCGGCATTTATCTGAACGTCAAGGGGCGAGAGGCTGAGGGCATCGTGGATCCCAAGGATGCGCCGGCGCTCATGAAAGAAATTGCCGACAAGTTGACAGGCTTGAAGGACCCTGAGCGAGATGACGCCCTGGCGGTCAGCAAGGCGTACCCTAAGAATGTCTGCTACTCGGGGCCCTATATGCGGGCGGCGCCGGACGTCGTTGTCGGTTACAACGTCGGCTACCGATGCGGCTGGGATGTGGCGGTCGGCAAGGTCGGAACGCGGATTTTCGAAGACAACGACAAGGCATGGTCGGGCGACCACTGCGTTGATCCGCCGCTGATTCCTGGCGTATTGTTCTCCAATCGAACCTTCGAGGCGACGGATCCCGGCATTGAAGATATGGGGCCGACCTGCCTCTCGCTGTTCGGATTTAAGACCCCTGCCCACATGGACGGGCGGGACATCGGAGTGACGACCGCGAAGCCGGCTTAGCCGGCCGCTACCACTGAAGAGCGTTGGGTCGAATGTTGACGCCCTTCAGATTGCCCAGCACCGCTAAGGACAGACGGTAGGGAGTGATCCAATTGGACGCCAACAGCTGCAGGCCCTCTGGAGTGACCGCATCCAGTCCGGCGAAATCTTCCTCTAGGTCGACCACGCGTCCGAAGTAGCGCTCGGCGTTCGCCAGGCTTTCCGTTCGGCTCGGCAAGGAATCGAGTTGCGCCGCAAGCTGTACTTTGCAGAAATCTCGGTACTTACGCAGTTCCTTCTCGTCCAAAGGTTCACGGGGTAGCCGCCGGAGCTCGGCGACGATCGTATCCAGGGACTGAGCCGCGTGCTCCCTCTCCACTCGTACGCGTATGGAGAGGCACCCGGCGTCAGCGTAAAGGTCGAGGGAAGAGACGACTTCGTCCACGGCGATCTTTTTGTTTTCGATTAGCTTCGAAAGCCGGGCGTCGGAGCCTCCAGTCAGAACTGCGTTCATAATGGCCGCCGAGTGGCGTAGCTTGTCCGATGCAGTGCATACAGGAAAGCCCAGAATGAAACGGGCTGACTCAAACTGCGGCCTATTGCGCAAAGCCAAAAAGCGATGTGTCGGGGGCGTTGTTGTGGACGCTTTTTTCTTGGGTTCCTCAAGGCCGCCGAACAGCTTCTCACAGATTTCGAGTACTTCGGCGTGATCGACTCCCCCTGTCGCGACGATCGTGAGAGCCTTCGGGTGGTGGCTCATCTGGTGAAAGCGCACTAACTTCTTCGGGCGCAAGTCCTCAAGCCGGGTTTGACCGCGAACCGTTAGAAGTCGACCGTGGGGAGGTCGGCAAAGACCGTGGCCCTTCCAGAGGCTGCGCAGGAACATATCGTCCAGGGCGTGGTCGGCGTCGGTCTCGGCTTCGCGCAGCTCCTCCAGCAACAAAGCGGACTCGTCTGAAATCGCGTCCTTGTCGAGCCGCGGACGTAGAGCGATATCGGCGACGATATCAGCCGCTTCGCCGAGAGTCTTGCTTTTGCAGGCCGCGAAGTAGTGGGCGTAATCGCGCCCCGTGTCGAACCCGACCTCGCCGCCCATGGCGTCGATGTGTTTGGCGAGTACTTTCTGCGACCGCTTCTCGGTGCCATGTAGGGCAGCCCGCTGAATCAGGTACGTCGCTCCGCTTTCATTGAGGTCCTCGAAGCGCGAGCCGGCGTCCACCCAGACGCTGAAAATAGCGTTCGTTGCGCGGCTGACCTTTTCGCTGATCACGCGAACGCCGTTTTCGAGAACGGTTCTTTGGACATCACGGGTGAGATTCAGCTTTGCAGCGGACGTGTTAGGCGCGCCCTTCGGCGCTACTTTTTTCGCCGCCTTTTTTGCCGCCTTTTTTGCCGTTTTCTTTACGACGCTTTTGGTCGTTGCCGTTTTTTTAGTTGCCTTGGCCAAGCTCCTATGGTAGCGGAACCACGGTAAAACCCGTTAGGAGCCCTTTTCCGGGTGGCGCGAATCGTACGAATGGTCTCAATTCCGAGACAAGACTATGCCTTCCGTAGCCGCACGGAGGGCCCCAGCTGCGGGCGATGCGGCGGGAGTAGCGGGCCCGATCCCGAGAACATCGCCAAGCGATTGCGAGAAGCTCTGCATGAGCTTGACGCTGGCGAATGCGCCCCCGATGGGACATACTTTCGCGGCTCCGGCGGGTAACGAGGCCATTTTGGCAGCAGTGGCCGCCAGTTCGGCGAGACGCTTCCCGGCGCTGTCGAGGATGGACTCGGCCACGGCGTCCCCTTCAGCCGCAGCCTCTTCAACCAGTCGACTCCAGTCCGCCGTCTGATCACGAGAGAACTCGCCGGCATACCAGCGGTGAAGTAACTGATTTGCGCTGCCGGACTGAGTCATGGTCAGCAGATCGGCGCGCAATGAGGTCCCTGGACCCCAACCCTCTTCTGCTGCTAGGGCGGCGCGCAGAGAGAGGCGCGCTATGTCGAATGCGGATCCTTCGTCGCCGAAGACGTATCCCCAACCTCCGACACGCCAGATGCGACCTTGGCCGTCCCGGCTCAGAGCCATCGATCCGGTTCCCGCGATCACCACCGCTCCCGCGCCGCCCCCCACGGCGCCGTAAAGAGCGACATGGGCGTCGGTCGTCACGTCATAAGAATCGGCCTTGATGAGGCGCTGAATGATCTCGCGCTTGTCGTCGGGGCCGCCGCTCATCCCGACGCAGATTCGATGAAAGCGGGCCTCCGCTAGAGTGAGGCCTAGCGGAGCCAGCGCTTGCCCGACTGCCTCCGAGAGGGCTCGTTCCAACTTTGCCCGACCCTCACCGGCTCCCGCGTGGTTACATGGGCCGCCTAGGCCCCGCCCAAGAATCTCACCCTGGGAGTTACCGACTAACGCCTTGGTCGAAGACTGTCCCCCGTCGACGCCAAGATAAAGTTGGCCGATCATCTCAGCCGCTCAACGCCCTGCGATACGAGTAGTCGAAAACAAGACGCCACTCAAGGCGCTGAATAGATTCCAAATCCTGCACGACATCCCGAGGACCGCCTCCATTGACCGCCTGCTCGCACTGATCGATGAACCAGTCTGGATCCCAATCCGGCCTTGGGCCAAGCCGTTTCTCCATTTGTTCGCTACGGTATCGCAGCCGTGTGCATTCTTCCCGCAACGTAGGGAAAAGCTCGTGACGTCCAACACGGCGGAACCAATACTTCGAATTCGAGTAATCGGGTTCCTGACGGTGCATGATCCCGTGGAGGTAGCTGCCCGTGCCGGAGGGTATGTCCTGGGAGATCTTATGGGACTCATCCAGCGCGGAAAAATAGAGGAAGAGCGCGCTGCGCGCACACCGGGCAAAATCGTCCGACGCGGGCTTGTCGCCGTCGAAGAGGTCGGCCGCTTCAGTCTGGCGGAGGAGCGACAGGCCTGGGGACGATACCGCCTCGCTCGGCGCAAGCGGCATGAGCCGGTTGCCCTCGTCGACAGCCGCCAAGATGGAGCGTACTACCGAACTGTAGTCAGCGAGATCGAACATCGCGACCATTAAAGCATGCCCACCCAGCGCCGGTGGGAGCGCGATGATATAACAAGCTCCGCTGGAGTCGACTGCTGGATGTACTTGGACGAATTTGATTCTCCGCTAGGCGAAATCGTGTTAGCCGGAACCGCTGAAGCGTTGTGTGCCCTGGATTTCGGCGACTGCCGCGACCGGATGGATCGGCTGCTTGCGCGTCATTGGCCCGGAGTCGAACTGGAGCGAAAGCCTGGCTTCGGCGATTTCAAAAACAGAATCGCTGCTTACCTAGACGGAGACCTAGAGTCGTTAACGGCGATACGGACCGACTCCCGAGGCGCCGAGTTTGAGGAGCTGGTCTGGAGCTTCTTGCGCACGATAACGCCAGGTACGACCGTGTCCTATGGCGTCCTGGCGGCTCGGATGGGCCGCGCGGGCGCCGCGCGGGCGGTGGGGCGAGCTAACTCTCAGAATCCAATTGCGCTGGTTGTCCCGTGCCATCGCGTAATTGGAGGCGACGGCAGTCTCACCGGTTATGCGGGAGGCCTGGAACGCAAGAAGTGGTTGCTGGCACACGAGGGCTGCGGCCTGGCGGATGCGCGATGAAAACCCTGCGCATCATAGCCTTACTTGCGGCTATCGCTGTGGCGGTCGTGGCTTGGCAAGACTATCAGAGCGGCCAAAGGCGATTAGCGGCTCAGGAGGCGTCCGCTCCCGCGGCGATTGCCAGAGATGTCTCTTCGCAGTCGGCGGGATGGAGTTGGAGCCAGACAGCTGGGAATCGCCAAAGAATCGCGATTACCGCGGGAGGATTTCGGCAGGACCGGGAACGATCGGGGATCCAGTTGACCAATGTGCGGCTGGAAATTCAGCACCCAGAGACGGGTGTTTACGACCGTGTCGTGACTGAAGAGGCGAATTTCGACGCGGAACAAAACCGATTCCACAGCGAAGGCCGTGTCGTGGTCACCCTGGGTTTGCCGGTCGACGCCGAACTTCAGGATGAGTCTCGCTACACGCGCATTACGACGTCCGGCGCCACATTCAATACCGAAACAGGGGAAGTCTGGACCGATCGCGAAGTGTCTTATGAGTTCGAAGGCGGCCAAGGCAGCTCCCTTGGAGCGCGCTACGACTCGATGAACCGACAGCTCACGATGTATCACGAAGCAGTGGTGGAACGCTTCGCGACTTCTCCGGCAGCAGATCGGACCGTGATCCGCGCGGGTCGGCTGGAGTACTTCGAACTGCAGGAGCAGGTCAGGCTAACGGGCGGCTGCAGTCTTGAGAGGGGTTCGTCTCGCCTTACGGCCGAGAGCGCGGACGTTTTTTTGCAAGATGGAGCGTTGCGCCAAATTACGGCGGACAACGCGATTGGCTTGAGCCGGCAAGGCCAGCGGGAAGTGCGATTTGAGACGCCCTTAATGCGCGCCAGCTATTCGCCGGCGGGCTGGATTGAGACCGTCGTGGGCGAAGGCGCATCGAAACTGACCTCCGCGACGGACGCCTCACTCGTATCAGCCCAGGGGGACTGGATCGAGCTGAAGTACGCGGCTCAGGAAGACGAGCGCGACAGTCGCTTGACGGACGCCAATCTCGTCGGGAACGCCAAAGTGTCCGAGCGACGAGGCGGAAGCGGGCAGGCGCCTGAAAGGCGAGTGGAATCCCGCAGCCTGCACCTCAAGATGCGTCCCGGGGGACAGGAGGTTGCTTACCTAGAAACCCTCGACCGCGGCCGGATTACTATTTCTCCGGAAACAGCCTTATCTTCCGCGCGGCGGCTGGATGGCGACAGGCTGCGAGTCGATTACGGAGCCGAAAGCCGCATGGAAAAGCTGACTGCGGCCGGCCGCGTGGAACTCAGGGACTTGCCGCAGGTCCCCGGTCGGTTTCCCCTGACGAGTTGGAGCGAGACGTTGGACGCGCAGTTCGATCAGGCAACGGGAGAGATGTTGAGTTTGAAGCAAGGCGGCGGAACTCGCTTCGAACAAGACAAGCGCAAGGGCAGCGGCGCAGAGTCCGTTTACGAGCCTGCGCCAGGGCGTCTCGTATTGACCGGCAATGCACGAGTCGATCAGCCTGGCGTGGCCATTGCCGCCGACAGGATCACGATTGGCTCGACAACGGGGCAACTTGATGCGGCTGGACGCGTGACGGCTCGCTACAGCGAGGATGCGCCATCGGCCGACCGCGACGGGATGTTCGAAGAGGGGGAGCCTGTATTTGCAGCGGCCGACACGATGTCTTCCAACCAAGAACAGGGTCGGATCGTCTACGAAGGCCGCGCCCGGCTGTGGCAGAAAGTAAATCGCGTGGAAGCCAACCGCATCATCGTGGATCGATCGGTGAAGACCCTAGACGCGGCCGGAGAGGTCCGCAGCACGCTCCGAGCAGCTGAAGCGGGCGCCCAGCCGGCATTGGTCCGATCAAACAGCCTGCTTTACGGAGAGCAGGAGCGTAAAGCCCAATATCGCGGGGCGG
>CAMPKL010000139.1 GCA_946887065.1 uncultured Bryobacterales bacterium | reverse complement strand
CTCGTAGACAGCCGCTGTCGTGAACCGGTGACGGTGATCCAAATCCGCCAGGCCCTTTTCAGCCGTGCGGTTGAGAATGTTTTGAGCGCCGGCGGACGAAAGGCCTTGTCCGCCCCCCGAGAAGCCCGGGTTGTCGGAGATCGCCTTCGAGAATGTGTACGCCGTCAGAAAGGTCAGACCGCCGCTGAAGCGCTTCTCCAGCCGCAGCGTTCCTCCGTGGTAGTTGGAGAAAGCCGTGGATTGCGTCTCGAAGACGTTTTGCAAGGGGATGATGACCCCCTGCTCGTAGGTGATTGGGATCAGCCGCCGCATCTGATTCTTCGAGTCGCCGATACCGGCCGGGATGGTGGGATCGTTCAGCAGGTCGGGAATCACCGCGTCCGGCCCCAGCGGCTCGGCTAGGTTGAGCACGATCTGCCGGTGCAATCGTGTGCCCTTCGATCCGGAGTAACCGATTTCAAACATCATCTGGCCGGGCAACTGGCGTTGGATCGACGCGTTCCAGACCTGTATGTAGGAGTTGTGGAAATCGGAGTTGAAGTTGTTCGGACCTGGCTGAAACTGCGCTACCGACCCAGGTCCGCCATCGCCTAAACCCGGCCGGCTGAACCGAAAGCCGATCAGCGCGTTCGGAACCGGGGGGCCGTGCTGGCCCAAGGAAACGTTTTCCTGATCCTCGATGACTTGCGGGTAATTCAGCAGCGTATCGCCGTTCACCGTGATCGGCGCCGTGTCGAAGAAAATGCCGTAGCCGCCGCGAACGACCGTCCGGTTGTGGTCCCAGGCAAAACCGAACCGCGGCCCGATGTTCTTCTTGTCCGTCTTGGTCAGCGAACGCGGCAAGTCGACGCCCGCCAAACGGAATTCCGGCTGGTGGGGGCTGTTGAGGTCCGTCAATAACTTCGGGCCGCACGCGCTGTAGCTTAGGCAAGGCACGTCTTGAGTCCAGGAGGAAATGGCGTTGCGATCGTCGTAGGGCGGTGTGTAGTACATGTACCGTACGCCGAAGTTCAGAGTGAGGTTGTTCGTGGCTTTGTAGTCGTCTTGGATATAGGCTCCCCACTCGCGGGCCGTGTATCCCAACTTGAAGTCGCCGACCAGCCGGGTCTTCTGCCGTGCCAGACCTTGCACGAAAGACGCGGCAGTGCTGCCGGTATTATTGACGCCTTGGATTCCGGTCCAACCGGCGTTGTCAAAGGCGAAACTGCCCGTGGTGCCCGCGGCGCCGCTAAGCGGGCCGAACGAGTTCAGCCGGACATATCGCAACTCGCCGCCGATCTTGAGGAAGTGCTTCCCCTTGGTGATCGAGACGCTCCCCATTGGCTGGTAGGTATGGATGCGGCGGTCGAATGGGCCTGTGCCATTGCCCATCCGAGCATATCCCCCGATGTTAATCTGCGGGGACCCGGTAACTCCGGATTCACGCACGAAGTCCATGCCGGGTAGGTTGAACACGCCCAGCCAGTCTTCGCCGGCCAAACCGTCCTCCGAGCCGCTCGTCTGGAAAAATCCCTGGTGCCCAAAGCGGAACTCAGCAACAGTTCTCGGGGTGAGCACCTTGCTGTAGGAGACCGTCGTATTCATCGTCCTGACGTTGTCCTCGGACCCGAAGCCCACGAACGTGCCGGGGCTGAAGCCGCGCGCATCCGAGAGGGAGAAGCGGCCGAAGATCGTGTCGTTGTCCGAGAATTGGTGGTCGATGCGCCCCTGGAAGAGTTCGTTCTCGTCCCTGCTCGACCGGCTCTGCAGATAGTTCTCTCGGGGGTCGCCATTGCTGTTGAAGGTTCCCGCGGCGTTCGGCAGAGGGTAGAACTCGTGGTTGTTGACCATTTGGAGCGCCACGGGATCGAAGTGCGTTACAGGAACCTGATTGTTCGCGTACGGTTCCCGGATAAATCGGCCCGAAGAATGCAGTTGGGATGTCCTCGGGTCGAAAAGTTGGCCGCGCTTCCAAGTGCGTCCCGCCGCGTCGGTACCGGCGGTGGCGGACAGCAAGTTGCGGCTGAAGTCGCCGGAGCGCTGCGCCTCAGTCAACACCTGGGTGACCGTGGCGTTGCCGCGACTCTGCCTAAACCCTTCAAAGGCGGCGAAGAAAAAGGTCCGGCTCGCCAGCGGCCCGCCCAGGTTGGCGCCGAACTGGTTCTGGTTATACTGCGGTGCGCACGCCGGACGGTTGGCGATGTCCGGATCGCTGGCGTCGCAGGGGAAGCTCCGCCGGTCGCGGTCAAAGAAGTCCCGCGCCTGTACCCGGTCATTCCGCAGGAACTCCCACAAGGTCCCATGGAACTCCGTTGTGCCCGATTTGGTAACGACATTGACCTGCGCGCCGGCGCCCTTGCCATACTCCGCCGAGTAGTTGTTCGTTTGAATTTTGAATTCTTGCAGCGAGTCGATGCTCGGCCGCACCGTAATTCGGCTCGTCAGAGCGTTAGAGTTCGACGTGCCGTCGATCTGGAATGCGTTCTGATCGGCGCGCAGACCATTAGCCGAGAACCCGGAAGATCCGGCCTGGCCTCCTTCGGTGCCGGTAGAGACGCCCGGCACCAAGACCGCCAACTGCTGAAAGTCGCGGCCGTTGAGCGGAAGAGCCGTGATCTTCTGGGTGTCGATCACCGCGCCCATGGTGGCGTTTTGCGTCTCAACCAGCGGCGCCTCTCCAGTAATCTCCACGATCTCGGTCACCTGACCAAGCTCCATTGCGAAGTTCAACCTGAGATTCTGGTCGACCTGCAAGGTGAGGTTCTGCCGCTCTACGCGTCGAAACCCCGCCGATTCAACACTTAGCGTGTACGCGCCAGGCCGCAGGCCTGGGAAATTATATTGGCCTCGTTCGTCGGCGACCGTCGTTCGCCGAAATCCGGTTTCCGCGCTGACCGCCGTGACATCCGCGCTCACGATCACCGCTCCCGTCTGATCCGAAATGATCCCCGAAATGGTCCCCGTGCCGATCTGGGCCGCTGCCGGCATCGCGGCGGCAGCAAGCAGCAAAGACAACTGCAAAACCGCACGGAACCCGGTCTGGTATCTATTAACTCCCACGTCGCCTCCACAATCCTTAAGTAGATTCACGCCCCAATTGAGACGGGTGAAGTATATACAACAATGGATCAACCAAACAAGGTTTTTTTGGGGTGAGTGCCCTTCATCGCACTCAGCAGTCAAGCAATGGGTCGATAGGGGCGCCCCCGCTTGCATCACCGAGGACGGAGTAAGTGGAAGCAGAGGAAGAGAACGTGGAGAGGTGAGACGAGAGAGAGGCTCGAATGTGCGACGGCCCCAGGATCGGGTCTTCGATCCTGGGGCCGTGTTTTAAGGCAGCTGAACGGACCCTAGAAGATCAGCTTCAAACCGAACTGAATGATCCGAGGATCCCGGGCGGACGTTACAACGCCGAATTGGTTGTTGCCGACCCGTTTGTTAGGCGGAGCCCAATTGGCGTGGTTCGGGAGATTGAAAAACTCCGCCCGGAACTGCATGTTGACCCTCTCGGTGATCGGGATAGCCTTGCGAACTCCAAGGTCGATGCCGATTGTACCGGGACCCGTAATGACGCCGCGGCCTGCCGTTCCGTAACGCATCGGCGTTTGCAGCACCAAGCAGCTTGTGTCGAAGAATCTGTCGATCGTCTGCTCGCCTCGCGGCAAGTTCGGATTGCAGATGAGGTCCGGCCGCAGGGCCTGATCGGTGCCCATCGAGCCGGCATCGCCTTGAATTTGCGGCGTCATCGGCAGTCCCGATTGCAATGCCACGATGACATCCGTCGCCCAGCCGCCGAGCAGCGCTTTGGTGATACCGGTTGATTGCCGGGCGAACGGCAGTTCGTAAACCGCGGCGGTGGTAAACCGGTGGCGATGATCCAAATCGGCGAGACCCTTCTCCGCCGTTATGTCGAGAATGTTCTGCGCGCCGGCGGATGAGAGTCCCTGGCCGCCTCCGCGGAACCCGGGGTTGTCGGAGATCGCCTTCGAGAACGTGTAAGCCGTGAGGAAGGTGAGACCTTGGTTAAAGCGCTTCTCAACGCGCAGCGTGCCGCCGTGATAGTTCGAGAACGCAGTGGATTGCGTCTCGAACACATTCTGCAGGGGAATGATGACTCCCTGTTCGAAAGTAACCGGCACGAGGCGCCGCAACTGATTCTTTGAGTCTCCGATCCCGGCTGGAATAGTCGGGTCGTTCAGCAGGTTGCCGATTACGGCGTTAGGGCCAAGCGGCTCGGCAAGATTCTTCACGATCTGTCTATGCAGGCGGGTTCCTTTTGAACCGGCATAGGCCAACTCCACGATGACGTTCCCCGGGAGTTGCCTCTGGATACCGAAGTTCCAGCTTTGGATGTAGGAGTTCTTGAAGTCGGGATTGAAGTTATTCGGACCAGGCTGGAACTGCGCCACCGAGCCGGGGCCGCCGGTGCCGAGACCCGGCCGGTCGAAGCGGAAGCCGACCAGCGCGTTGGGAACAGGCGGGCCGAACTGGCCAAGCGCCACGTTCTCCTGGTCTTCGATGACCTGAGGATAATTGATCAAGGTGTCGCCGTTCACCGTGATCGGGACCGTGTCATAGAAGATGCCGTAGCCGCCGCGGATGACGGTCTTCTGATCCATCTGCCAGGCGAATCCGAATCGCGGTCCGATGTTCTTCTTGTCGGTAGCAGCCAAAGAACGAGGGAAGTCCACGCCTGCTAGCCCGTAGTAAGACTGGTAGGGGCTATTTTGATCGAACAGCAGCCTTGGGCCGCAAACGGCGTAACTGGGACACACCTGATCTTGACCCCATGTGGAAATTCTGTCGCTGCTGTCGTAGGGAGGCGTGTAGTACAAGTAGCGTACGCCGAAATTCAGCGTTAGGCTGTTGGTCGCCTTGTAGTCGTCTTGGAAAAAGGCGCCCCATTCCCGCGCCTGGTAGCCCAACTTGAAGTCGCCCACCAGCCGGGTCTTCTGCGTCGCCAGTCCCAGTAGGAAGGCTGCAGCCGTGTGTCCGGTGTTGCTGACGCCGTCGATGCCCGTCCACTGCGCGTTGTTGAAGTTCATGTTGCCGCGCGTTCCGCCGTCGCCGCCCAGCGGGCCGACCGAGTTGAGAACGACCCAACGCAACTCGCCGCCGAACTTCATGGCGTGCTTACCCTTGGTGACCGAAAGGATCGCCATCGGCTGAAACGTATTAATGCGTCGGTCGAAGGGGCCGTTGGGATTGCCAAAGCCGGCGAATCCGGCAATGTTGATGCCCGGAGAGCCGACGTTGCCGGCCTGTCTGACGAAATCCATGCCCGGCATGTTGAACGTACCGAGCCAGTCCTCGCCGGCCAGACCATCCTCAGAACCGCTGGTTTGGAACAGCCCTTGATGACCGAAGCGGAAATCCGCCACAACGGTCGGGGTGAACACCTTGGTGTAGGCGACGGTCATGTTCGTCGTCCGCTGGTTGTCCTCGTCGCCGAATCCTGGGAACGTACGCGGAGAGTAAGAGCGGGCATCCTGAATGCTGTATCGGCCAAAAATCGTGTCCGTGTCGGAGAACTGATGGTCGATGCGTCCGCTGTAATCCTCGCTGTCCGTGATGCTGGAGCGGCTATCCAGCCAGTTATTTAGGTTCTCGCCCCCCGCGTTAAAGGTTCCGGGAGCGTTCGGCAGGGGCATGAACTCTGTGTTGTTTGCCATCGCCCGCGCGACCGGATCAAAATGCGTGACCGGGACCTGATTGTTGATATAAGGATCCCTGACGTAGCGCCCGTTAGGCGCGAGAGTGGACGTCTTGGCATCAAACAACTGGCCCCTTTGCCATGTGCGCCCTAGCGCGTCCGTGCCGGCGTTGGCCGTCTGCAAGATGCGGCTGAAGTCCCCGGCGCGTTGAGCCGCGGTAGGCACTTGAGTCACCGTGGCGCCGCCGCGCCGCTGCCGGAATCCCTCAAACGACGCGAAGAAGAAGGTGCGTTCCGCAATTGGTCCGCCGAGATTGCCGCCGAACTGGTTCTGGTTGTACTGCGGCGCGCAGGCCTTCCTGCCGGTGACGTTGGTGTCGCTGGGATCGCAGGGGAAGCTGCGCGAGTTGCGGTCAAACAGATTACGCGCCTGGACCGCATTGTTACGCAAGAACTCCCAGGCCATGCCATGGAATTCCCTGGTTCCCGACTTGGTCACGATATTGACCTGTGCGCCGGCCCCTTTGCCGAACTCGGCCGAGTAGTTGTTGGTCTGGATCTTGAACTCTTGCAACGAGTCGATGCTGGGGCGCACCGTGATTCGGCTGGTCAAGGGGTCAGAGTTCGACGTGCCGTCGATCTGAAACGCGTTCTGATCCGCACGAAGACCGTTGGCGGAGAATCCGTCGGAGCCCGCCCCGCCGCCTTCCGTGCCTGTCGATACGCCAGGAACCAAGAGGGCGAGTTGCTGAAAGTTGCGCCCGTTTAGGGGCAACGCCGTGATCTTCTGCGTATCGATCACCGCGCCAAGAGTCGCGCTTTGGCTCTCGATTAGCGGAGCCTCTCCGGTGATTTCAACGGTTTCGGTGATCTGTCCGACTTCCAGCGTCACGTTGAGACGGACATTCTGGTCGACTTGCAAAACCAACCCTTCCTGCTGCGCTCTTCGAAAGCCCTCCGATTCGACGGTTACGTCGTATGGGCCGGGACGCAGTCCGGGGAGGTTGTACTCTCCCTGCGCGCCTGATTCCGTCGTGCGACGAAAGCCAGTCCCCACGCTAACCGCGGTTACCGTGGCGCCGGGAACGACGGCGCCGCTCGCGTCCATCACGTTTCCGGAAATCGTTGCCGTGCCGAGTTGGGCGGACGCCGGCGTCCACGTGATCCCAACCGCCACCGCCAAAATGATGGCCGCTCTAAAAGCCAAAGCGACCTGACTCGTCCTTTCGGATTTCATTCTTCCTCCATTCAAAGACCCCATCGAAGACAGCGGGAAACCCCGCGCGTTCTAAACGAGCCGCTGCCCACCGCGATGGGAGCATACACCCCGAATGATTTAGCTGCAACTAATTTCTGGCTTCAATATGGAACATGTATAGAATGATGTGTTTTTTATCCCAGAAGGCGGGAAACGAATGCATCCTTCCCCTCTAGTGCGGCGACCTTGCTCGGGATCGGCCAAAGGTCGCCAATAGTTCAGCTGAACTACATGGCTGTGGTTGCCCTGGACTATTGTCCTCTTCCTACCGCGGCGCCTAAACTCGCTTCCGGTGGGGCAGAATATATCTCTTCACATATCAGATCGCCTATATTGACCCGCGAATCTTCGCGCTCAGTAGGTCGAGAAGCAGGTCGTCCCGCCGATTGCCTGCCGTGTATGCCTGTGTGGGATGGCGAGTTGCTTCGCCAAACCGGCAACGAATTCAAGGAGCTTTAAGAGTGCCAGATCACTGTTTGACTTCCCAGGTGCGAACGTCACGAGCGACTGTCTTGCTTGTCGCGCTGTGCCTCCTACTCGCCGTACCGGCGCTGCCGCAAAGCAGCACGAGTTCGGTCCTCGGTTCGGTAACCGACGGCCAGGGCGGCGCCATCGTCGGAGCGACAGTCACGCTGCTCCACGAAGGGACTCAAGAGAGCAGAACGATCACGACGGATGAGGCCGGCAATTTCCAGTTCGTCAGCATCCTCCCGGGAACTTACACCGCCAGGGTGGAAAGCGAGGGCTTCCAAGCCTATCAACGAGAAGGTATCGCCCTATCGGCGAACGAGAGATTGCCTCTCGGGACGATCCCGTTGAGCATCGGCGCTGTTACCGAGACCGTCAGCGTCACTGCTGAGGCTGCTGTGGTTCAAACGCAGAGTTCCGAGGGTTCCGCGGAGCTTTCCACGCGCCAACTGAGCACGGTATCCCAGCGCGGACGCAACATCGTTGGCTATTTGAACCTGCTGCCCGGCGTCAGCACCGGCAACTCGATCGACTCCTCGCATGGCGGCGGCGGAATCGGCACCGGCTTGCCCAACGTCGGCGGCGTCAGCGGCCGAGCTTTGACGATCGGCTTGGACGGCCAGCAAG
>CAMPKL010000138.1 GCA_946887065.1 uncultured Bryobacterales bacterium | reverse complement strand
AGCCGGCGCCGTCGGCGATGTACAGCTGATAGCCGGCGCGGGAGCTGAAGGCGTTTTAGAAACCTTGGGCCGCTGCCGATTCGCGGAGCAAGCTGGTTACTCAGCCGTCTGGATCGCGCCCCACCGGACGTATGGGCCCGATGCAGGACTGCAGTTGCTCTACTTTCGCTCGATTGCCGACCGTTCGCCGCTGCCGGTGATTGTTGGAGAAGTGGACAGGACCGCGCTTCCCACGCGCGACATTGAAAAGCTGGCGGCGCACCCCAACGTTATCGCGATTTGCTCGCAAGACGAGCCGCTGACTCATCTGCAACCATTGATCGCCGCGGAAGGCTGTGCGGCCCTATCGTCACGGTTGCTCGGCATATCCGACGCGCTTGCGGGCGGCATCAAGGCAGCTGTGCTGCCGCTGGCCAATGTTCTGCCGTTCCATTTGTTGTCGATTGAAGAAGCGGTGCGTACTCGAGAGATCCACGCGGCAGCTGATTTAGAAGGCCGCCTCGGCGCCATCGACGCGCTGCTGCTTCGCCATGGCGTGGCCGGGCTCAAGCATGCCATGGATCTACGCGGCTATTTTGGCGGCGACCCCCGCCTCCCTCTCAAGCGCGTGAGTCCCCAATTGAAGAATGCTATCGAAGAGACTCTTGACGGATTGTCGGGCTAGAGAGACCTTTCCGCGAGTTCGCCGACCAAGGGCAGCGAGTAACGTTCCCCGGAGCTGGTCTTCACCAGCATGAAGATCCACACAACCAGCAGGGCGCCTTCGATCAGGCTGCCGATCGGGAATCCGTGTCCGCCAAAAATTAGACGAACCCAAATGCCCGCCACCCAATGAGAAAGCATCCAGACGACAAACAGATAAAGGCCCTGGTAAGCGTGGAAGCGTACGGTCCGCTCCGACTTGAAACGGGACGTTGCCAGTAGATAGACCGCGACGATCCAGCCGAGCCACGGCACATAACAGAGGATGGATGCTCCCCGGGGAGTGAGGCCGTCGCCCACTCCGCCCGCGGGCTGTTGCGCAACGGGCTGAGGGGCGCCGCAAGACCGGCAGAAACGCTGACCGTCTCCGACTTGTTGTCCACAACTAGTGCAGAAGGGCAATCCGGTCCGTCCTCACTTCATCAACTGTTACGCAATCGGTACGGCATGTGTTCCGCTTACGGCGGGCTCAAGTGTAGGCGATGGATCGCCTAGATGGCGAGCGCTTGATGATCCAGGCACGCGGAATCAATCGCTTCGTACACTCCATCCAGTAGTTCGTCGCCGTATTGCGCCAGGAAGGGCAACGTGCAATAGAATCTTTCCTGCAAAGTTTTCCGCGGGTAGATCAAGTTGGCTAGACGGTCGGCATCCCCACGGCTGCGTTCGTTGCGCAACAACATTTCCCGGGCGGCCTTTGCCTGTACTTTCGCCAACTGGTAGTTGATCTTGCGGCTCGATCTTTCGAACGCCTCGCCGAGCGTGGGATCGAAGGACCTCAGCGTCTGGTTGATGCGGTCCAGCGCGGCGCCGATGATCGCGCCTTCGCTGTCGAAGCATTGTTGCAGTTCGGGAGGAGTCACGCTGCGAGCGATGTGGGCTTGAAGTTCGCCTAATGGGACAAGACAGCCTGGTACGTCCAATTTATAGCGTTCCAAGAGCTTTGCGGTACGATTATCCAGCAGCGTAAATCCTGCCCGGGGCATAACGACCGGCATGCGCCCGAGCAGCAACTCGTAGAGCACGGCGGACTGGGCGAGGTACGCCAATTCGGCGGGACCGCCGACGAAGACCGCGGTGGGCAGCAAGTAATCTTGGACGACCGGACGAAGCAGCGCGTTGGGCGAGAATCCTTCCGGCTCCCGTTTGATCAGATCGATCAGTTCAGCCGCGCTCTTGGCGCCGCCCTCGGTCAAGTAACGGTCGCCGGAGCGGCGAATAACTGATCGCCGGCCATCGCTGAGCCGAAACAGTAGGCTCGAATCGGCGCCGACCGCGACTTGCTGGTGATAGCCTGCGGCATCCAGCTGCTTGCCCCGTGCAGTTAACAGGCCGACGGCCTCATCGCCCTTTTCGGCCAGCTTGGCGATAAGCTCCGCCGCGATCGGACGCAGACTCGAGTCCATCGGGTCCAAGAAAATCAGCCCGTGCGGTCTGAGCAGATCCTCAAAAAGGCCGCGGAACGCCTGGCCCAAGGTACGGCCTTCCTTGTACTGCTCGGACGTTCTGCGCAGGATGGCCTCTCCATAAGGCATTCCGGCGACGGCATCGCGGACAGCGGCGGTCACCCCGGACGGAAGCTTCGCCCCGCCTACCGGGGCGTTGTCGGCCAAGAGCGCCCCACCTTCGGCTAAACGTGGTTTACCGTCGGCATCGAACAGCCAGGCGTGATCCACTTCGGCAAGATCGTGATCCTCGGTTGCCAACCAAAACACGGCGACCGCCGAAACGCCCCGCTGTCTCAGTTCGGCCGCGTATTTGGCTGCCGTCAGCGCCTTGAAGACGGAAAAAATAGGTCCGCCGAAAAGTCCGACTTGCTGGCCCGTCGCCACCACGACGGTTTCCGGTTGGGCCAGCCGATTGAGATTTTCCTGGGTCGCATCGCCCGCGGAGCGGTTCTGCTTCCGAAGCGCCTCGACAACATTTGCCCGACGCTCAGCAGGATACGCAATGCTCGTGATCGCTGCTTCGGCCGAATCCAGGCTTGGGCGGTGCGGATAGAACTTCCCCGCTCGCTCGAAGTTGTAGAGCAAGTCACTGAAGAGCGGCGTCGTCCCCGGGAGGGACGTGTAAGGGATGCGGGCGACTTTCATTGCGCGCGGAAACCGTTAAATCGAGTCCGAAGGCGCCCACGCGCAACAAGCGCCAAGCGGAGACAACGACGCGGTCGATTCACCCTTCGATGAACCTTCGCATCAGGATATCAGATGACCCGCGCCCGTTCGGCCGGCGCCTTGCGCTGATATCCTTTGGTTGGAAACCCGGTTCGAAAGTGTACGGAGTTTACATCTCTTTTCCGTTTTGCCGCCAGAAGTGCACCTACTGCAACTTCGCCTCGGGCGTGTTCACGGCGGAATTGCAGTCGGCCTACTTGCTCGCCTTGCGCCGGGAGATTCTGGCCAGCGAGACGCCGGCGTTCGATACGCTCTATCTCGGTGGAGGCACGCCGAGTCTGCTGTCCGAATCCGAACTGGCCGATCTCGTAGCGGCACTTGAAATCCAGTCCCTTGGCGAGTTCACCATGGAAGCCGCGCCTGGCGATTTGACGCGCGAGAAGGCGAAAGCCTGGGCCGAGCTCGGCGTCAATCGCGTGAGCTTCGGCGTCCAAAGCTTCGACCAAAAGGTCGCACGCAGTTCGGGACGGAAACATACCGCTGCGACTGTCGTAGAAGAGGTCGCCCTGTTGCGATCGGTTGGAATCGAGCGTGTCAGTGTCGATCTAATCGCCGGCCTCGCCTGGCAAACTCCCGAGAGCTGGGCCGCGGATTTCGAGTGGATTGAGCGCCTTGCGGTACGCCACGTTTCCGTCTACATGCTGGAGTCCGACGACGACAGCCGCCTTGGAGCGGAATTAAGGAAGGGCGGTTCCCGCTATGGAGCGAGCGCCGTTCCTTCGGAGGAGCAGATCGCTGATTCTTATCTGTACGCCGTCCAACGGCTGCAAAGCCTCGGCATCCAGCGCTACGAGATCTCTAACTTCGCCGCTCCAGGCCACGAGTCTCGCCACAATCGCAAGTATTGGACTCTGCGGCCCTACCTCGGTTTCGGCGCCGACGCTCACTCCTTCGACGGGGCCCGCCGCTGGGCGAACGTTCCGGAACCGTCCGAGTACGTTGGCCGGACGAACGCGGGTCAGTCGATACGCGTTACGGACGAATTCATCGACGATGGCCGGCGCGCCGAAGACTTGCTCATGACCGGCCTGCGAACCAGAGAGGGCGTGACGCTGCCGACCGCCTCCCTATCCAGGCTCCAAGGCCCGATCGCCAGGCTTACGGGCCTAGGTTGGCTTGAGCAGCCTACTCCCGACCGCCTCAGGTTGACGGACGAGGGCATCCTGTTCTCGAATGAAGCGCTTGAGCAACTGCTGTTCTGAAGCATCTTTATGACCCCTATCGCCGACTTTCGCAGTGATACCGTAACTCGTCCCACGCCCGAAATGCGGCGCGCGATGGCCGAGGCCGAAGTCGGCGACGACGTCTTCGGCGAAGATCCGACCGTCAATCAACTCGAGGCTCGCGCCGCCGAGATCCTTGGCAAGGAGGCCGCCCTGTTCGTCCCTTCCGGCACCATGGGCAACCAAACCGCGATCAAGGCGCACACGCAGCCAGGCCAGGAAATCATTTGCGATGACCGTTCGCACGTGATTCTGTACGAGATGGGCATGCCCGCGGTGTTCTCGGGATGTCTCATTCGCGGCGTGCCCACGACGGAGGGAATCCTCTCTTGGTCCGACGTGGCTTCGCGGCTGCGCCATGCTACGGATCACTTCCAAGGGACCGGTCTGGTGGTGATCGAGAATACCCACAACATGGCCGGAGGAACGGCCTATTCGCTGGCATCGATTAAGGAAATAGCGGAGAAGTCGCACGCCGAAGGCGTCAAGGTACACATGGATGGCGCTCGACTATTCAATGCCGCGGCGGCGATGGGCTACAGCGTCAGCGATGCTGTTGCGCCGCTCGATTCCGTTTGCGTCTGCTTATCGAAGGGCCTAGGCGCGCCGGTAGGCTCGGTGTTGGCCGGTACGGCGGAATTCATTGCCCGCAGCCGCCGTATTCGCAAGGCTCTTGGCGGCGGCATGCGTCAGGCCGGAGTGATCGCCGCTGCGGCGCGCATCGCCCTCGAAGATGGCGCGAATCAATTGCCTGAGTCTCACGCCGATGCGCAGTATCTCGCCGCCGCAATTCGCGAGATGGAAGGCGTGGAGTTGGCAGCCAATGTACTGACGAATATTCTCTTCTTTCGCGTGACGCGCGCCGGCGTTACGGCGGCATCGGTCGCCGAGGGTCTGAAGCAACGAGGCGTGCTGGTCATCGCCATGGGAGATCGCGTACGGGTTCTGACGCATCGCGACGTGAACCGCGCTGACTGCGAGAGAGCCGTCGCCGCTCTGAAGGACTGCCTCAGCGCCTAAGTCGCGTGGGTGATTCCCTCGTCGAGAATTCTTTTCGTGGAATCAATTTTGGCGAACAATAAAGCCGCCGTTATGCAGAGTCCCGAGGCCACCAGGAACGGGATGTTCCATCCGTAAGCCTGCACCAGATAGGCCAGGATCGTCGGAGACAAGGCGCCGCCGATATTGCCCAACGTATTCATGATCGCGGAGACCGAACCCGCGAAGTCTCCCCCGATATCCAGGGGCACTGCCCACGACACGCCAACGGTTACTTCGAGGCCAAAGAATCCGAGGCAGGAGAAGGCGACGGAGGTTTCCGGGTCCGACGTCAGCGCCGCCGGGATAATGCCGGTTGCGGCGAGCAGGAAGCCAGTGATGGCGACGCTGCGGCGAGCCATCTTCAGATTGCCCGTGCGGTGCGCTATCCGGTCCGACGCCCAACCGCCGACCAGGTCTCCCACTACTCCCGCCAGCAACGGCAGGCTCGCATAGAAGCCCATTTCTCTCAAGTTGTAGCCCCGGTAGTCGCGAAGGTAGGTGGGGAACCAATCGAGGTAGATTGCTAGGCAATAGCCGTAGCAAAAATACATCATGGACAGATACCGTACCGTCGGGCTCGCCAGGATGGCGCGCCAGGGCACTTTCTGCACGCCTGAACCCTTGGGACTGCCGATGGAGGACCGGATCAATTGGCGCTCGGCCTCATTGACCGAGCCATGCTCATCCGGCGTGTCGCGGTAATAGAAGAACCACAGCGCGGCCCACAAAAGCCCCAGACATCCGAAGACATAGAACGGCGCGCGCCAACCGAAGGCGACCATCAAAGCAACGACGATCGGCGGCGTGAACGCCGCGCCGAGCCGCGAACCCGCATGGGTTATGCCTTGGGCGTAACCTCTCTCGGTGGGCAGCATCCATCGTGAGAGAGAACGCGTCGCCGTCGGGAATGCGCCCGCTTCGCCCACGCCGAACAAGAACCGGAAGGTGGCCATCGATGCCGCGTTCCAGGCCAGTGCGGTGGTTGCGGTGAAGATGCTCCACCAAATCACAATCCCGGTAAGCGCCCTTCTCGGCCCGAACCGGTCGCCGAGCCAGCCCCCAGGAATCTGGAACAATGCGTATCCCCAACGGAACGACGCGAGGATCCAACCCATCGTGATCAGATCGAAACCGTACTCGTCTTGGATCAGCGGCGCTGCAGCGGAGATCACCACACGATCCATGTAAGTGATCATGTAGGCCGCGACGGTCAGCCAAAGAACGATATGCCGGACTCGTGTAGGCCGCATCGGAGTCCTGCAATCGTAGCACGACCCGCCGAGAGGTCTCAGGCCATCGAATCGTAACCGTACTGCTTGCTACGCTCTCGCGGCGCGATGCGACAATTGGAAGTGGCCGCTCCAGGCCGATCCTCGCGCATGACGTCCCTACCCGAGTCCCCTGTGGACCCCGCAAGCGAAGCTCCGCTTCCTTCGTTTTGGAGCGCGGTGCGCGCCGCGCTGGTTGGTCGCCGTCAGGACTATACGAAGCTGCCCTTGCCCAGGGCGATTTTGCTGCTGGCTATTCCAATGGCCTTGGAACTGATGATGGAGTCCACCTTCGGGTTGGTCGACATCTTTTTCGTCAGCCAGTTAGGCCCCGCGGCGGTCGCGGCCGTAGGACTGACTGAGGCAGTCGTCATTCTCTTGTTCGCCATCGCCCTCGGTCTGAGCATCGGCGCCACGGCGATGGTCGCCCGGCGCATCGGCGAAGGCGACGAAGAGGGCGCCCGCAAGGCCGCCGTGCAGGCCATCTTAGCCGGGACCGCGGTCTCGATTCCCTTCGGCGTTTTCGGCTGGTTTTGGGCGGCGGACATTCTGACCTGGATGGGCGGCACGCCGGACGTGGTCGCTGGTTCCGGTTTTGCGGCAATCCTTCTGGGCGGATCGCCGACCATCTTCCTGCTCTTCCTCAACAACGCCATTTTTCGCGGCGCGGGCGACGCTGCAATCGCCATGCGCGCGCTTTGGCTGGCGAATCTCTTCAATATCATCCTCGACCCCTGCCTTATTTTCGGGCTCGGACCTTTCCCCGAACTTGGTTTGGAAGGCGCCGCTATCGCTACCACCATCGGCCGCGGGCTGGGGGTGGCGTTCCAGTTCTGGGCGTTGATGTACGGCGGCCGGCGGATTGTGCTGCGTTGGGACCTACTGCATTTCGATTGGGCGATCATGCGTCCCTTGCTGCGGATTTCGCGCAGGGCCATGGCCCAGTTCTTTATTGCCACGGCGAGTTGGTTGGGAGTGATGAGAGTCGTGGCTCTATTGGGTGAAGACGCCCTTGCCGGTTACACAATCGCCATCAGAATCATCCACTTCGCCATTCTGCCGTCGTGGGGTATGAGCAACGCCGTTTCGACGCTCGTCGGACAAAACCTTGGAGCAAAACGCCCGGATCGCGCCGAAGAATCCGTCTGGTTGGTCGGGCGCTACAATTTCGTGTTTCTGGCCGTGACCGCGGTTGTTTTCGGTCTCTCCGCTGAATTTCTGGTGTCGCTGTTTAGCGACGATGCATCTGTGGTTTCCGCCGGCGCCGAAGCTCTGCGCGTTTCCAGCTTCGCGTATGTTTTTTCGGCATACACCAGTTCGTTCTCGCAAGCCTTCAACGGCGCGGGCGACTCCAGCACGCCGATGAAAATCAACTTCTATGTGCTGTGGCTGCTGCAACTGCCGTTGGCGTACTTGTTGTCCCATACGCTAGGGATGGGCCTAACGGGGGCGATGGCCGCGATCGTCGTCTCCATGGCAGCCTGGGCCCTGGTCGGATTCTTGGTCTTCCGGCGCGGCGCCTGGAAACTTGCCAGAGCCTGACGGCCCTGCTCGCCCGCGTCAGCGTCTTATCCTTCGCGCCCGCCGGGGACTGTCCCACGTGGAC
>CAMPKL010000137.1 GCA_946887065.1 uncultured Bryobacterales bacterium | reverse complement strand
TCCAGCAGGCGCGTATGCTCCGCCGCGTGAATCCGGTCTATCCGCCTTTGGCCAAGTCCGCCCGTATCCAAGGGACGGTCCAGTTATCGGCCGTCATCGGAAAGGACGGAAACATCCAGGAGCTGGAGGTGATCGAAGGCCATCCGATGTTGATCCAGGCCGCCCTGTCCGCCGTGCAGCAGTGGCAGTACAAGCCGACTTTGCTCAACGGCCAACCGGTAGAGGTGGCGACGCAAATTAACGTTGTGTTCACACTGGGCCGCTAAGGTCCGGCAGGAACGAAGAGGAACAGGTTTTTCTATTACGAGCGGACGTGCGAGCCGTCAGACCAGCTGGCTGGTAGGGCTTGCAGCAACCGTTAAGGGTCGGTCTGCGGCTCATTTGTATCGTCTGATCAGGAGGAAGTGTTAGATGCTAGGTCAGTTTTCGGTTTGGGGATTTCTGCTATTGCAGAGCGAAGTCGGTTTCGACATGGTGTCGATGTGGAACCAGATGGGTTTCGCAGCGAGAGCTGTCGTTATCACCATGTTCTTGATGTCCGCATGGTCTATCGGCGTCATGATCGATCGTTGGTTGGCCTTTAGCGCCGCCAAAAAGCAGTCCAGACAGTTTGCTCCCGCTGTGGCCGGCGCCCTGCGCGAGGGCAAGCTCGGAGAGGCGGTTAAGTTGGCGGAACGCTACAAGAAGAGCCATTTGGCCAAGGTCGTCGTGGCGGGATTGCAGGAGTTTCAGGCTCACGAGATGAGCACCGAAATTCCCGGTGAATTGATTGAATCGTCGAATCGTGCCCTGGAGCGGGCCCAGGCGATTGCGCATGCTGAACTCAACAAGGGCCTCAGCGGCCTGGCAACGATCGGCTCCACCGCGCCGTTCGTCGGCTTGTTCGGCACCGTCGTCGGTATCATCAACGCCTTCCAGGGCATTTCGCAAGAGAAATCCACGGGTCTCGGCGCTGTTGCCGGCGGCATTTCGGAAGCCTTGGTCGCTACGGCCATCGGCCTGTTCGTCGCCATTCCCGCTGTCTGGATGTTCAACTACTTCAACTCACAGGTGGAAGCCTTGGACGTTGAGATGGAAAACTCCAGCTCCGAGTTGGTCGACTACTTCCTGAAGCGCACGGCGAAAGCCGCCGCTAAGTAAGCGCCGATCTAGTGGACGAAGAACAAGGCCAAACCGTTTGAGCGTCGGCGGCCCACTCAGGGCCGCCGGTCGCCGGACGAAAAGGGAGTAAGTTTCCATGTCTAGAAAAGACGACAAAAAGGCCAGCAACATGGTGTCCGACATCAACGTGACCCCCATGGTTGACGTGATGTTGGTCCTGTTGATCATCTTTATGGTCATCACGCCGATGCTTTCCAAAGGCGTCAGCGTCGATCTGGTTCGCACCCGCAATCCGATCGCGATGAAAGAGGCGGACCAAGAGGACGCTGTTTTGGTTGCCGTGACGCGCGACGGCCAGGCTTTCCTCGGAACGCAACGCGTGACCGAAGAAGAGTTGGCGGCCCAAGTCGGCGATATCGTCAGCAATCGATTGGACAAGACCGTCTATCTTAAATGCGACGCCCGCTCAAGCTACGAGCGCGTCGTCGAAGTCGTGAACATTTTGAGAGCGGTCGGCGTCGATCAAGTTGGCCTGCTGACCGAAAAAGAGGACGCGACCGCCACGGCGGTCCTGTAAGCGGATCGACGGAAAGGTAGCTGGAGAAAAACGATATGAGTATGTCAACAGGCGGCTCCAAAAGCGGGCCCACAAGCGACATGAACCTGACGCCGTTGATCGACGTCTTGCTGGTTCTGTTGATCATCTTTATGGTCATCACTCCGCTCACCCCGAAGGGCCTTGAGGCGTTGGTGCCCCAGCCCAATCCGGAGGATGCCAATGAGCCTCCGCCCGACGATGACCGGACGGTGGTTGTTTCCATCACGGCCGACGGCGCGCTCATGATTAACCGGGATCCCGCCGCCTGGAACACGCTCGAAAGCCAGCTCTTCGAAGTGTTTAAGACGAGAGCCGAGCGAGTGATGTTCGTTCGTGGCGCCCCTTCGTTGGACTATGGGGACGTGGCGCGTGTCATCGACATCGGCAAGGGCGCGGGCGTCGATAAGATTGGCTTGATTACAGAGGACCTAGACCAGGCGATGTAGGGGCGGCTACGCGGCCGTTGGCCGCGAGCGCCCGTCTGCACTAGGAAGGCGGTATCGAAATGAAAGTTCTCAATGTCTACGCGTTAGTAGCGGTCGGCGTTTTGTCGGTCTTCTCCCTTGGCTGCCAAAAGCAGATCAGTTTCCTCAAGGCGCGCAACGAGCTGAACAAGGGCGTCCAGGCGTTCACTGCCGCCGATTACCCGACTGCGGTGACGAGGTTCTCCAACGCCCTTGAATTGGACCCGACCCTGACTGACGCCAAAGCTTACCGGTCCTACGCTTATATGAACCAGTTCTTTCCTGGTTCGGATGATCCGGAAAACATGAAGATGGCGCAGCAGGCGATCGACGGCTTCCAGGAAGTCTTGGCCGCCGATCCGAACAACATGCTCGCCGTCTCGAGTTTGGCATCACTCTACTTCAACATGCAGGAGTTCGAAAAGGCCGAGGAGTGGCACCGCAAGCGGATCGATTTAGCCATGGCGACGGAGCCCGTCGATCCCTCCGCTGCAGACTCCTACTACACGATCGGAGTCATCAAGTGGACCGAGTCGTACCAGCCGCGAATGGATGCGCGGGCCGAAATGGAAATGCAGCCTAACGACCCAGGTCCCCTGAAGAACGCCCAGCAGCGTCAGGAGTTGGCCCAGCAAACGGTCCCGGCGATCGAATCCGGCCTAGAAGCCTTGAATAAGGCCCTGGAAGTCAATCCGGACTACGCCGACGCCATGATCTATCTCAACCTGTTGGAGCGTGAGCGCGCTGACTTTGCCGAGACTCAAGCAGAGTACGACGAGCATATCGCCAAGGCAAACGAGTGGGTCGACAAGGCGCTGTCGACCAAGCGCCGCCTCGCTGAGGAATCGACCACCGAGCAGTTCAAGGCGGAGTAAAGCTTCCGCCCGAAACAACAAGGAGCCCTGGACCCTCCGAGGAGGACCCAGGGCTTTTCCTTTCCTTGCAAGGCCTTGCGGTCGCCGGCGAGGAGTTGCCACTTGGCCGCTGCCTTAGCTATGCTGTCTTTGCCCTGTAAAAACCCCCGATTCGATTCCGGGTTAGGAGCAGTGAGTTTTCATGGCACAAGGAGGCCCGGAAACACCAATGGCCACTTTTTTGATAAGGCGCCGGACGCCTAAATCCCGGTATGAAATGATCAGCCGTTCGCTAGCCGTCGCGGTCCTCGCAGTCGGAGTCGCCTGCTCGACGACTCCGCCCGAAACAGCGGAGGCTACTCCTCCTGCTGAGGACGCCGAAGTAGTGTCCATGCCGGGCATTTGGCCGCCGCCCGAGTCACCCGCCATCACTGAGAACGCAGACGTGGTTGCCTTGGCCGACGGCGCTGACAAACCGGAATTTTGCGGTGACAGTCTGGTCTTCGACGACAGTAGAATGGTTGCCGCGCCCGCCGGTTACGAACGCGTCGGATACGTCGTGTGCGGCGGCGAATACGACTTGCCGTTCAATATCTTCGCCATTGACGAGCCCGGGGAAGGCTTCGTCAACAATTTCTACGAGATTGTCGCCTTCGATGACAACCGCACCCGAATCAAGATCGACGGCGACAGGAACCAGGGAATCGTCATGGAAGTCGACCAGGATGCTCGCTATGGCGGTCAGGTCGCCTACAAACTGACGGCCGCCTACGTGGGTACAACCGTGAGCTATAAAGGCAATCTGTACGAACTGGGAGAAGAGGGCTGGAGCGTCGGCGGCAAACTCGTACACCGCTTCTAGACTGCGCCTTAGCCCGTCCCACCGGTATAGCCCGATATAATGAGCCCTGAGCCCTCGAACGGAGCGGCCCAGGGCTCTTTTCTTTTTTGTCCGGGGTTGATGGCAACGCACCACGCGCATACCGAGGCGGCATCGCTGCCGCCGGGACTTTTAGCTCGTTTTGACGAGCTCAAGGCCGTCCTTCGCGCACAACGGCCCGGTGAAGACACCGCGATCCTCGACCAAGCTTTCAATTTTGCGGCCGACCGCCATGGCCCGCAGATTCGCAAGTCGGGCGAGCCCTATCTAGCGCACCCGCTCGAAGTGGCCCATATTCTGGCCTCGCTGCAACTCGACATGACCTCCCTCGTCGTCGCTCTGTTGCACGACACGATCGAAGACACGCCGACCACCATCGACGAGATCAGGCAGCACTTCGGCCCCGAAGTGGCGCGCTGCGTGGACGGCGTGACGAAACTCGGCCGCCTCGCTTTTTCGACCGCCGAGGACCGCCAGGCGGAGACCTTCCGCAAGATGCTGCTGGCGATGGTCGAGGATACCCGGGTCATCCTCGTCAAGTTGGCCGACAGACTGCACAACATGCGCACGTTGGGCCCTCTGTCTCCCGAACGGCAGCGCGATATCGCCTCCGTCACGCTCGAAATCTACGCGCCCATTGCGCTTCGCCTGGGCATGGGCAAGATGCGTAGCGAGCTCGAAGATTTGGCCCTCTCCTACTTGGATCCGAAGGCCTATCAGGAGATCACCCACTACATCGAATCACGCCGCGAATCCAGCGAAAGCTTCCTGGCCCAAATCAAGCGGGACATCCAGAATCGCCTCAAGGCCGCGGATATCCCGGCGGAAATCGAGGGCCGCATCAAGCGGCCGTATTCCATTTATCGCAAACTGCAAGCTCAGAAGATTCGTCTCGATCAGGTCTACGATCTGCTCGCGCTGCGCGTCATCACCGACTCCAAACAAAACTGCTACGGCGCGCTGGGAATCATTCACGATGCCTGGAGACCGATTCCCGACCGCATCAAAGACTTTGTGGCCATGCCGCGGCCGAACCTTTACCAGTCGCTGCACACCTCGGTGATCACTGCCGCCGGCCAACGCTTTGAAGTGCAGATCCGCACCCAAGAGATGCACCAGATGGCGGAAGAGGGAATCTGCTCCCACTGGAAGTACAAAGAAGGCAAGGCCGGCCCTGACACCGACGACCGGCGCATCAGTTGGCTGCGTCAACTCGTCGAATGGCAGCGCGATCTCAAAGATCCCGGCGACTTCCTTTCGACCCTCAAGATCGATCTCTACCCCGAAGAAGTCTACGTCTTCACGCCGCAAGGGAAACTCGTTGTCCTGCCGCGTGAAGCGACTCCGATCGACTTCGCCTATTCCATTCACACCGAAGTCGGGCATAGCTGCGTCGGTGCGAAAGTCGACGGACGCATCGTTCCGCTCAAGTATCGTCTAGGCAACGGCGAGATGGTCGAGATCGTCACCCAGAAGGGCCGCAAACCCAATGCTGACTGGCTGTCGTTCGCTAAAACCTCGCGAGCCCGCCACAAGATCAAGCAGTGGCTCAATGCCAATCGCCGCGAGCGCGCCGAAGAATTGGGCGAAAAACTGCTCGAGCGCGAAGTGCGCCGGCTCAAGATTTCGGCGAAACTGCTGCGCTCCGACGAACTGCGTGCCATCGCGCAAGACTACGGCATCGCCCGGTTGGAAGACTTGTACGCTGCGGTCGGTTACGGCCGTTATTCGGCCCGGAACGTCGTCGAAAAGCTGGCTCCGGCGCCGGAGAAGGCCCCCGAAGTCGTCGAAGAGCGTCCGCCGGCACACGATGCGAACCACGACGGCGGCGTGTTGGTCGTCAAGGGCGTCGACGACATCATGGTCTATCGGGCGCGATGCTGCAATCCGATCCCGGGCGAACCGATCGTCGGTTACGTGACCCGCGGCAAAGGCGTGGCCGTGCACTCCAAGGGCTGCCCCAACGTCCACAACTTGTTGTATGAGGCCGAGCGCCGAATCGACGTGGCCTGGTCTTCGGCGAACACGGAAACTTTTCTCACCAAGCTGTCGATCTACGTCGACGATCGGCCCAATATCCTCAATGACATCACCGGCATTCTGTCGGGCGAACAGGTCAACATCACGCGCGTGGAGTCGCGCAGCGGGTCCGGCCTCGATCGCCCGGCCTGGATTAATATCACGCTCGAACTGGCCGACATGACGCAGCTGGAACGCATCATGGGACGCATCCGCAGCTTGCCCTACGTGCGCGAAGTGAGCCGCAGCGCACGTCTGTAGCCGATTGCCTCCGCATGTGTCCGCTCCGCCGCCGGGGATTTCCGGCAGAAGGCCGCGGATGTCCGCCCGTGTCCATTAATGTCCTTGAATGTCCGCGAATGTCCGCCGTCTATTTGGCCTAAGTTGTTGAGAAAGTTCGGCATCGCTCGATTTGGGCCAAGAAAGCGGACATTCACGACGATCTAAAAGCCGAACAACCCGCTGCAGAGCGAGCCGTTCCGCTTTCAGCTTAGCAGCGGGGTGCAAGCGGGTAAGTTATAGGCCCAATTGCGAGGTTGACCCGAGAAAGCCGATCATGGTTTGGGAGCTACCCCGGATTCCCCACAACGGTAAAGATCGCTACTCGCCTGGAGACTCAATCCCCTGGCAGGCGCGCTCCCGGTGCGGCCGGAGCGCCGGTCGTGCCGTCGGTTTTGGCTACGAACGTAAATATCCATGCTGCTTAGATACTCTGAAGACCTTGTGCCCGTGTCGCTGATCCTATTCGTTTTTTCTTTGGATGTCGCCGTCTACGCGATGGCTGACGCCTGGTGGGTTGCGCCATCCTGGTTCGCCGCCATGCTCATACCGAAGGGCTGGATCTGTGCTTGGAATCATCACCATCAACACTTACCCATGTTCCGGCATTGGGCGCTGAACCGCCCGCTTGAGTTGATCCTAGGCCTGCAGACCGGCGTGACCTCGCACACCTGGTATCTGCATCACGTGGTCGGCCATCATCGCAATTACCTCGATGGAGGGGCCGAGGACGAAGCCACGTGGCTGCTGCCCAGCGGCAAACCCATGACGTCGCTCGGCTTCGCCTTTAGGACGGCTGCGTTGTCTTACCCGATAGCGTTGCGTAACGGCCTCAGCGGTCACCGCCGGGCGCTGCGCGTGTTCGTGACCATGTTCTTGGTGACCCTTGCCTGCGTTGGGGCGGCGTTGTGGCTATCGCCTTACAACGCGATGTTCGTCTTTGTGGGGCCGATGCTGACGTCGCTATTGTTGACGGCCTGGGCGAGCTACTTTCACCACGCGGGACTAGACGCCGCTGAACATGGGGAAGCTTCGTACAACATTCTCCACCGGGGCTATAACCTGATGACCGGCAACCTCGGCTATCACACCGCCCATCACACCGCGCCGGGACTCCATTGGTCCAAACTGCCCGCCCTGCACGCGAAGATTGCATCCTCCATACCGGAGGACTGTTACCGCCGGCCAGGGATTCCCTTCGAATGGATCCGGCGGGAAGAGCAGATTCTCAGACCGGACGAGGCATAGTTCCGGTTGCGCCTCGCGGCCTTTCCGCCGCGTCAATCGTCGATCGCCTCGATACCCGATCGCCTGAGCTCTTCGAGGTGGTCCTTCATGGCCTGAAGCGCTTCCGGCGAGTGCCCGTTCCAATTCGTGACCTCGCCCATGACCCGTAGCGGCTCGCGGGAGCGGTACGATTTCGTGGGATTGCCGGGGAATCGCTTGTCCGTCAGATTGGGGTCATCCATGATCGGGCCGCTCGGTTCGACGATGTAGATTCTGCCAGGACCTTCGCCCAGCGCCAACTCCGCCCCCCAGACAGCAGCATCCAGCGTTGCGGACAGGTAGACGTAGCTCGCCTTCTTCCCCTTGCCGTAGTTGGAGTTATAGCCGGGACCGATTAAGTCTCCCGGCCTCAAGTCAGCCCGTGTGCCATGGTAGAGCGGCTGCGACCCCGGAGCGTCCTTCGGGAGTGGGTCAGTCATTTTGACTGATTTTACGATTCTTAGAGGCCGTCTCTTCGAGGTTTGGCCGTGAGATGGACCTTGGGCTGGGGATTAGCGTAGAAAACCGCTCCTTGACAGTCGCGGCTCGGACGCGCAC
>CAMPKL010000136.1 GCA_946887065.1 uncultured Bryobacterales bacterium | reverse complement strand
GGGCGGTTGCCGGTGGAGTGCGCCCGCGTTTTCAGCTTTCGAGTGCGGTTCGGGAGACCTCGCCGATGAGCCGCCGAGCGGCGATCTCCGCGCCATCGGTGCGCACCGAGGCGGCGACGGCGCGGGCGCGGGCCGCCACGTCCGGCCGGATAGCGTGGCTGAGCGCTGCTGTCAGCGAGTCGGCAGTGGGCGCGCCGGGAGCGTGCGCGGTTCCAATGCCGAGCTCGTCGACTCTCTTTGCCCAGTAGTGTTGGTCGTACATCTGAGGTACGACGACCTGGGGCACTCCGGCCAGCGCGGCGGCGGTGGTGGTGCCTGCGCCGCCATGGTGTACTACAGCGGCGACTCGCCTGAACAGCGCCTGCAGGTTTGTTTCCCCGATGGAAAGGCAGTCGGGTTCATTGTCCAGCAGTGCCAAGTCCGCCCACCCACGGGACACAATCGCACGGCGGCCGACCGCGCGCGCCGCCTTGATCATCGCCTGGCTCACGTCCTGGGTAGCGCGCATACTGCCGAAGCCGAAGTAGACAGGCGGCTCGCCGGCGTCGAGGAACGTCTCCAATTCCAGGGACAGTTGCCTCTGGTCCGAACCAATCCAGGCGCCCGTCTGGAAGACATCCAAGTCTGCGAGCTGAGTCCATGGCGCCAACGTCGGGTCGGCGGCCAGCCATGGCCGGTCGGTGAGGATGTGGCTTCGCACGTCGGAGACCGGCGCCAAACCGGCTGCAGCGCGATGGGAGTTGATAGCTGCCGCCCAGAGGTCGTTCCAGCGCTTCGCGTCCTGAATCCAAAGTGTGCGATTGTCGGCCGTGCCGTCCGCTGGAGGTTGTACCGACGACGGCAATGGGGGCGGCGCATGGTTTTGCGATGGCAGGGTTATCGGGCACCAGGCAGCGAAAACGTAGGGGAGCCCCATCTGCTCTGCAACCGAGCGCAGGGCGAATTGCAGCGCCATGCCCGCCACCAAAATGTCACAGCCCCTTGCCGCGGCAGTGATCGCCTCGAACTGGCCAGCGACAGTGTCCTCCATTAGCTGACGGAGGCGCTCCTGCGTTGGCGGTGTCTGTGCGCCTGATGGGCCGGGCGCCGCAGTCTGGCGTACCGCGGGTCCGACCGGCACGAAGGGAATCCCGAGAGCGCCGATCCACTCGCCGAAGTCAGGCGGCGCGCAGATACGGACCTCCTGGCCAAGCTCCTTCAACTGCCATGCCAATGCCGCCAGTGGCTGGACATCGCCACGAGATCCGATTGTCGACAGCAGCACACGCATGGGATAAATTCCACGCCATGCCCATATTACGCGGATGCAGGGCTAAGAGCGGTTGGCTTTACCAGCTTGGGGTACAGCGGGGTTCCTATTAAGAGCGAGGCCATCTCGTGGCTGGATCAGCTATTCCGTGGCGACTGCATGATCGAGGTGTTTACTCCACCGCTCCAACCAGGCGTGCGCGGACGCGGTTGAGGTCGACGTAGGCCAGCGCCGAGAGAAGGTGCGGGGCCGAGGGTGCAGGAGAGGAAGCGGTTCTGCCAGGCTGGCGCCGTGCCCGCTGGGAGCCAGCGCGATGCCATGCTTCCCGAACCACTGGTAACGCTAGATTTCCGATGCAACGCGTGGGCCATGGAGGGCGACACCGAGTGGGTGACTGCAACTGTCTCACAATGTGGGACTTGCGCACTATCTATCTTTCCGTCTCGATTGACTTCGTGGCAGGCGAGTCATACTGTTAGTAGCGGAAGAGAGTGCGGGCCGTAGGATTCTTGCCGCTACGAACGAGGCGAGGCCGGTCGTAAAGCGTGCGCAAGAAGCACCGTGCTCTACTGGCGGCGCGGTTGTATCGGTAAAGCTACTACCGCTCTGGGGTTGAATTGGAGTTTTAAAGGGGGCGTATGCCGCGTAAGCAAGTTTTTGGGTGTGTTTCGCTGTGCGTTTTTCTATTGTTGGGATCGATAGCTTGGGGGCAGGTTTCAACCGCCACCTTTTACGGCATTATCCAAGACTCTACAGGCGCCGTCATTCCTGGAGCAACGGTCAGGCTAACTCATGAGGCCACCGGGACGAGCATTGCGAGGGATGCTAACGAGGCCGGTGAGTTCCAGTTTGATTTTCTACGTGCTGGCCAGTACACGCTTCAGATCGAGTCGGCCGGCTTCAAGAGGTACCAAAGCTCCGGCATTGAACTGGCTGCCGCTCAAAATGTCCGGCAGGCCTACACGTTGGAGGTGGGCGATATAACTGAAACCGTCACAGTCGAAGGCCAGGCGCCGTTGTTGAATGCTGTGGCGTCGGATCAGCGCGAAAGCCTGACGGAGATGCAGGTTAAAGAGTTGCCCATAGCACGCAGGAATTTCGCGAACCTGCTAAGCATTGGCACAGGGATCGAGGCGTCCGGCGGCGGCGGCGTTCGAATGAACGGTCTGGGCCGCAGCGGGCTCAGGGTTACCGTCGATGGCGGCGACGCCACGCAGAATGTCGAGAATCCCGGAACATCGAGCTATCAGAGCTTCAACTATATCGATGTGCTGAGTGTCGAGGCGATTCAGGAAGTGCAGGTGACCAAGGGAGTTATCGCTGCCGAATACGCCTTTCAACTCAGCGGGAACGTGAATTTGATCAGTAAGGGCGGGACCAATGAGTGGCATGGCACGCTGTTTGAGAACTTCCAGTCCGACAGCTTGAACGCCCGCCGGCAGTTCCTGACCTACGAGCCGGGCTTGACGTTCAACCAGTTCGGCGGTTCGGTCGGAGGACCTATCAAGCGGGATCGAGTGTTCATCTTCGGTACCTTCGAAGGCTATGAGGATCGTACCTCGCAGTTGGTTGCCGGAGACTTCCCGACGCTGAAGTTAAGGAATGAAGTTCTCGCGGTCCAACCGGAGTACGAGAAGTTTCTCTTCTCCTTACCTTTGCCGAACGAGCCCCACTCGCCGGACGCCGACGTCGCGCGTTACTCGAATCCCGGCCGTGAAACTGCGAGCGAGCGACATGCTGTGGTCAGGGCTGACTTCACTCTCAACGATAACAGCACGCTAAACATTAATTACAAGCGCGGACGGCCGGAGCGGATCACCCCGCGGGCGTCTGAGTTTAACTCCCGTTTCTTTGACAGCAAAGCGGAGCGTATTGCCGCCAATTACATAACCTTTGGCCCTACCTGGAGCTCCGAAAGCCGCTTTGCGTACAACTACAACTGGTTGGAAAGAATCGACCAGTTCTGGGATGTCAGCCTGGATCCGGATAATCCGAACGAGTCGTTCTTCGGCGGACGCCGGGTCCCCTCCTTTTCCGTCGGCAGTCTAGGGTTCAGCAATGGGGACGGCGCGGAATTCAACAGCTTCTTCGGGCCGACGTGGAGCATTGAAGAGAAGTTCGCGCTCCACCGGGGGCAACACTCGTTGAAATTCGGAGGCATATTCCAGTCGCGTGGCGCCGGTCGAGTTAACTCTGAGAATCCGCGCGTCAACTACACCAATAAGGCGGACTTTCTGGCGAATATCCCCGATCGCTTCCAATTTCAGTTCGGCAACAACCGGTACCATTCGAAAATGAACGAGTTCGGGTTCTTCGTCCAGGACGACTGGCGCGCCACGTCGAAACTCGTCATTAACCTGGGGGTGCGTTACGATTCCTTCGGAAGCTACGTCGCTAGACCGGAGAATCCTACCGAACCTGCCGGCTTCTGGAACCTGGACGGACTGCTCGATACGAAGTTCAACTTCGGACCGTTCCGTAGTCCTTTCAAGCCTGTGGAATCGGATCGAGCGTTCAACTTCGGCCCGCGAGTGGGGTTTGCCTACAATGTGGGTGGCGGGAACACTGTGATTCGAGGCGGCTTCAGCACCATGTTCTCGATTCAGACCCTCGATGACTACAACAGCGCGGTTGGACGCGGCCCGGACAGCCCCGTGATTGGGATTTTCAGTAAGTCGGAGGCTGCCCAGTATGGGATGAAGTTTCCCTTCTACAACGAAGAGGCTATTGCTATCTCGCAAAGATTGTTTCGAGAGGGCGGACGCATCGAGGTTGGCAGCATCTTCGATCCCGACATCCAGAACCCCTACAGTATGAATTTTTACCTCGGTGTGCAGCGATCCCTAACTAGCACAACCGTGTTAGAGACAGCGTTCGTCGGAACCCGGGGCGTCAAGTTTAGGCTGCAAAGACAGGCGAACGAAGTAGATCGTGTGACGGGGATCCGGCCGAATCCTAAGATGGGATCGAGCCGTTATTTCGAAGCTGTGCAGAACACGTCCTATGCGTCCTGGCAAACCTCCCTTCGGCAGCGCTTCTCCCGCAACTTCACGGGCAGCGCGCACTACACCTGGAGCAAGGCGTTGTCGTACACCGGGGGTGACAGTGGAGCGAACTTCAGCGGAGATACCGTCAACACCATCCAAGATTTTTTCACCTGGTGGAATGATCGTGGACCGTCTGCGGGCGATGTAACCCACAATTTCGTTTCCGACTTCCTGTACGAGCTTCCCACGTTCTCCGGTTCGAATTCAGTTGTACGGAATGTTCTCGGAGGTTGGCAGCTCGGCGGGATCTTTACCGCGGCCACGGGTCAACCGCTGCGGATCAGTCAGAGTTCTTCCATTACAGCCAGCCGTCCGGATTACATCGGAGGTGATCCCTTCACCGCCAACCGTGGCGAGGACGATCTGCAATATCTGAACAAAGCGGCGTTCGCAAGAGTTCCCGTCGGCAGCGCGTCGGGCGCCCCTTTAAGGCCAGGGAACCTCGGAAACGGCGCCATTCGTCTGCCCGGCCGCTGGAACGTGGATTTTTCCATGGGCAAGAGGTTCGCAATTAATGAACGAGTCGGATTCCAGATACGAGCCGATATGTTCAACAGCCTTAACCACACTAACTTCAACGCCGTATCCAGTAACATCACTGCGAGCAGCTTTGGCAGGTTTACGAATACAGCGGGCGCGCGGATCATTCAGCTCAATGCTCGGCTGAGTTTCTAGCGCCGGTTTTTACGTTGTGATTCATCCGAGGAGCGGTGACATGACCTTGAAGACGGGACGTTTGGACGCTTTAAAGACGGTTGTACTTTTGGCGCCATTTGCCGCATTGCTGCCGTTGTTCCTGCCGTCGGTGTCCGAAGCGGCCCCCGCCGAAGATCGGTTCACCGCTCCCCAGAGAGCCTACTGGGCCTTCCAAAAAGTTGTTCGGCCGCCTGTTCCGACGACCGAAATGTCGGCATGGGCCCGCAATCCCATCGATCATTTCATCGCGGCTAAACTGGCGAAGCGGGGAATCGCTCCCTCGGCCGATACCGACCGCATCACCTTGCTCCGGCGGGTCACGTTGGATCTGATCGGACTTCCACCTACGCCGGAAGAAGCGAAAGCGTTCCTCGAAGACTCCTCGCCGCAAGCATATGACAAGGTTGTCGATCGCTTGCTGGCCTCACCTGCTTACGGCGAACGCTGGGGACGGCACTGGCTTGATCTGGCACGCTACGCCGAAAGCGACGGTTTCGCCGATGACACCGTCCGTCCGAATGCATGGCGCTATCGGGACTACGTAATCAAGTCGTTCAACGAGGACAAACCTTACGACCGCTTCGTCAAAGAGCAGATCGCCGGCGACGAGCTTTGGCCAGATAACCTTGACGCCCGGCTGGGTACAGCGTTCAACCGCCAGTACGGGGATGAACCGGACACTCGCTTTTTGTACGTGCGGCGTCAGGAGACCCTTAACGAAATAACCGACGCAGTTGGTTCCGTTTTTCTGGGCATGACCTACGAATGCGCCCGCTGCCATGATCACAAGTTCGATCCCATCCTGCATGCGGACTACTATCGGCTCCAGGCTTTCTTCGCCAACACAGTGGCTGACGACAAGATCGTGGTCAAGGCGCCCGACGAGTTGGCCGCTTACCGGGCGGAGTTGGCGCCATGGCTGGAGAAAACCCAGACCATCCGGGAAAAGATGGAAGCGATCTTGGCGGTGAAGCGCAAGCAGGCCTACGACACGTCGTTCTACAAGTACACGCCGGAAATCCAGAAGCTCCTCTCCACGCCCGACGCGGAGCTTTCTCCCAAGGACAAAATCGCTGATAACTGGGCCGCTGGCTCTCCTCACCTCAACGTTCCGGACGACGTGTTGATTGCCGGGCTGAAGGGGGAAGACAAGGAAGCGTATCAGGCGCTGCAAAAGGAGCTTGATCAGTTCAAGGACATCTACCCCGGCGACTTGCCGATCGGTTCCGGCATGGTCGATCTCAATCTCGAAGCTCCGCCTACGCACGTCCTGGCCGTGGGAGCTGTTGAGTCGCCCCTCCAAGAAGTGCAGCCGGGTTTCCTAACGATTTTGGATCCGGGACCCGCTAAGATCGAGCCGCCTGTCGGTGTGGAATCGACAGGGCGCCGCTCCGCGCTCGCCCACTGGATCGCTAGTCCCGAGAACCCTCTTACTGCACGAGTCATGGTTAACCGGTTGTGGCACTACCACTTTGGGACCGGCATTGTAGCCAATCCCAGCGATTTCGGCAGCATGGGTTTCGGCCCCTCGCATCCGGAACTGCTCGACTGGTTGGCCGCAGAGTTCGTCAGTAGCGGCTGGAGCGTGAAGAAGATGCATCGGTTAATCGTCACCTCCAGCACCTACCGCCAATCGTCCACCTACCGGGAAGATGCTGGCGCAGTAGATTCTGCCAATCGCCTCTTGTGGCGCTTCCCGCGCATAAAAATGGAGGGAGAGTCCATTCGTGACTCGACATTGTTCGTGTCGGGTCTGCTGAACTCCAAGATGGGCGGACCGAGCGTGCTTCCGCCGCTCCCGCCGAACATGAATGTGAGCAGAAAGTGGGGCTGGGAAACCACATTAGATCCCGAGGAACAGAATCGGCGCAGCGTCTACATATTTGTCAGACGGAACGTGCTCTATCCAATGCTCCAGGAGATGAACTCGCCCGATACGCTGCGCAGTTGTGCACAGCGTGATAGTACCGTCACGGCGACGCAGGCTCTCACTTTGTTGAACAGCGACCTCGTTCTAGGCTGGGCGCAGGGCTTTGGCTCCCGAGTCCTCAAGGAGGCCGGCAGTGATCTTGATGCTCAGATCGACTATGCCTACCGACTTGCCTATTCGCGCCCACCCACGGGAAGCGAAAGGGACATGGCGCTCACCTTCTTCAGCAGGCATGAGGCGATTGTGGCGAAACGTGTGGCGGCCAATGAGAAGCTCGCCCTACCCGAATTCATTCCCGAGGGAGTTGATAAAGCGCGTGCGGTGGCGCTCGTCGACTTCTCCCAAATGCTGTTGAACTCCAACGAGTTTGTTTATCGAAATTAATTGCCCGGAAGAACAGATGATTCCGCTGGGAGGCAAGCAATGACCAAGACGCCACACGTAGTTCCCTCACAATCGAGGAGAGAGTTCCTCACCCGGGCGGGCGGCGGGCTGGGCGGCTTGGCTCTCGCGCAACTTCTTGCCCAGGACGGTTACGCGGCCGCCATCAGCAAGAATCCTCTGGCTCCCAAGAAGCCGCACCACGAGCCGACAGCGAAGTCGGTCATCTTCCTGTTCATGGAAGGCGGCCCCAGTCACCTGGATCTGTTCGACTACAAACCGGCGCTTGAAAAGCTGGCGGGCCAGCCCATGCCCGAGTCGTTCGGGCGTCCCGTTACGGCGATGGGTACGGCGACGAATGCAATCATGCCGTCCCAGCGTAGTTGGAAGCAGCACGGCGAAAGCGGTATCTGGGTATCGGACTGGTACCCCCATGTCGCAAAGCACGTCGATGACTTAACCGTGATGCGCTCGTGCTGGCAAGATGCCATCCTTCACCAGGGCGGCGTGTCTCAGATGAACACAGGCTCCGTCCTCGGCGGGCGGCCTTCGCTGGGAGCTTGGACCGTTTACGGACTGGGTTCGGAGAACCAGGACCTGCCCAGCTTCGTGGTTCTCACCGACGACAAAGAAGTAACTGGCGGCGCGAAGACCTGGGGCAACGGCTTTCTGCCGGCGGCCTATCAGGGCACAAAGTTCCGCGGCGAGGGTCCGCCGATTTTCCATCTC